>CAMGMW010000291.1 GCA_946059285.1 uncultured Clostridia bacterium | reverse complement strand
GGGATCCCACCTGGAAAAAATACGACGCCCGCTATGCTCGCTCCAACAGCGGTGGAGGACAGTGGTTGCAGCACCATCTGCCGGAACGCTGGCAGATCCGGTATCGGGAACTGGTATTCAATGTCAAGCCGATGAATTTCAAGCATACCGGAGTATTCCCGGAACAGGCGGCAAACTGGGATTTTATTGACCGGCAGATCCGTGCGGCAAGGCGTCCGGTCAGTGTCCTGAATCTGTTCGCCTATACAGGCGGCGCAACGCTGGCGGCGGCTGCAGCGGGTGCGTCTGTGTGCCATGTAGACGCCGCCAGGGGCATGGTAGCGTGGGCGCGGGAGAACGCTGCATCCAGCGGTCTGTCAGAGGCGCCGATCCGCTGGATTATTGACGACTGCGCAAAATTTGTCGAAAGGGAAATCAAGCGCGGAAAACGCTATGACGCGGTGATTATGGATCCGCCGTCTTACGGCAGGGGTCCCTCCGGCGAGATCTGGAAGCTGGAAAAGGACCTGTATCCGTTTTTGCAGCTTGTCTCCGGCGTTTTGTCGGAAAACCCGCTGTTCTTTATCATCAATTCCTATACGACCGGGCTGGCGCCGTCCGTGCTGACATATCTGCTTGACAGCACCGTCACCTCCCGCTTTGGCGGTCATTCGGAATCGGACGAGTTGGGGCTTCCCGTGACAGATAGCGGTCTGGTGCTGCCCTGCGGAGCCGCGGGACGCTGGACAAGAGGGGAGGAGCGGACATGAGTGAAGCGGTGAATGCGGAACATCTCCGTTTTTCCTATCCGTCGCAGTCCGGCGGAGCGCCGATCACAGTGTTTGAGAATTTGAATTTGCAGATCGATGAAGGCAGTTTTGTCGCCGTGCTCGGACGCAATGGCTGCGGGAAATCGACTCTTGCAAAGCAATTTAACGCCGTCCTGCTCCCGGAGGGCGGCAGTGTTCGGGTATTTGGGATGGATACGGCGAACGAGGAGCTGCTTTTGGAAATCCGTCGGACTGTCGGCATGGTGTTCCAAAACCCGGACAACCAGATCGTTGCCAATGTGGTGGAGGAGGATGTCGCTTTTGCGCCGGAAAATCTGGGCGTACCGACAGAGGAAATTCGCCGCCGGGTTGACGAAGCACTGAAGCTGGTGGGGATGTATGAGTATCGTACGCACGCGCCACACCTGCTTTCCGGGGGACAAAAGCAGCGCGTTGCCATTGCGGGCGTGATTGCAATGCGTCCTCGCTGTATCGTTCTGGATGAACCGACGGCGATGCTCGACCCGCACGGGCGGCAGGAGGTGCTCGCTACCATCGAGCGCCTGAACCGCGAAAATGGCATTACCGTGGTGCTGATCACGCACCATATGACAGAAGCAATCCGCGCGGATCGTGTGATTGTGATGGAGGAGGGCAAGCTCCTTGCGGACGGGACACCGAAGCAGGTTTTCTCGCAGGTTGAATTGCTGAAATCTGCGGGCTTGACCGTACCGGTAACAACGGAGCTGCTGTTTGAGCTTCGGAAAGCGGGCTTTGAATTGCCGCTTGACGCGCTCAGTGTTGAAGAATGTGCGCAGGCACTCTGCCGCTGCTTTTGCGCGGAGGCTTGACCATAGGAGGAACCAATTTGACCGCAGCCATTGAGGTAAAAAACCTCACACACATTTATAGCGTCGGCACACCCTTTGAGCACGACGCAATCAAGAATATCAACTTTTCCGTGGAAAAAGGCGAATTCCTTGGGATTATCGGACATACCGGATCGGGAAAATCAACACTGATCCAGCATCTGAACGGTTTGCTTAAACCGACAGCGGGAGAGGTACTGCTGCACGGTGAGAACATCTGGAGCGACAAGCAGACCACCCGTGCGGCACGATTTCGCGTCGGACTGGTATTTCAGTATCCGGAATACCAGCTTTTTGAGGAGACGGTGTATCAGGACATTGCCTTTGGACCGAAAAATATGGGCTTGGCGGAGGACGAGGTCCGCCGCCGTGTTTTGCGTGCGGCCGGATTCGCGGGCGTACCGGAGGAGACGCTTGATAAGTCTCCGTTCGATCTTTCCGGAGGTCAAAAACGCCGTGTTGCCATTGCCGGCGTGATTGCCATGGAGCCTGAGATCGTGATCTTTGACGAGCCGACAGCAGGACTCGATCCTGCGGGCTGTGAGGATATTTTACGGAATATCTGTAATTACCGTGAGGCAGCGGGCGCAACGGTCCTGATGGTCAGCCACTCCATGGACGATATAGCCGGGATAGCGGACCGCCTGCTGGTGCTGAATGAAGGGGAAATCGAAATGTGCGCCCCGCCCAATGAGGTGTTTGCCCGGGCAGCACGCTTGCAGGAGATCGGTTTAACCGTGCCGCAGGTCACTGAATTGTTTTTGCGTCTGAAGGAGCTGGGTCTGCCGGTCGATACGGCGACTTATACTCTGCCGCAGGCGCTTCGGCAGTTGCTTTCCCTGAGGGGAGGGAATGCCGATGCTTAAGGACATTACCCTGGGGCAGTATTTCCCCGGGAATACGGT
>CAMGMW010000290.1 GCA_946059285.1 uncultured Clostridia bacterium | reverse complement strand
ACGGATGGAGCAAAAGACCCGCCATCCAGCCGCAGACGAATTGTTCAGAGGTTCCTCAGGTCGGCAGTTTGTATTTTTGCGCGAAGCTTGCATAATCCTCTCGGAATCCCATGCTCTCCGTGCGAAGCTCTCCCAGCGTTTCGTGCAGATGCATCTCGCCGTTGTCCAGCACACACCCCGCAATATTGGAGCAGTGATCCGCCACACGTTCCAGATTGGTCAAAAGATCCGACCAGATGAAGCCCTCCTCGATGGAACACGTTCCCTGCTGTAAGCGGAGGATGTGGCTGTTTCGCATTTGATTCCGGATGCGGTCAATCACCTGCTCCAGCGGCTCGACACGCGCCCCTGCCTGCAAATCGGAGTCTTCATAGGCTTTGAAAGAAAGCTGCAGAATTTCCAGCACCGCGCTGCAAAGCACACTCATCTCCGTCTGCGCTGTAGGTGAAAAGTGCAAATTCTTCTCCCGCAGTTCCTCCGCCGATTCCAGAAGATTTACACCGTGATCCGCGATCCGCTCATAATCACCGATCAGCTTCAGCAGCTTGGCCGCCCGTGCACTGTCCGCTGCGCTCATGGGGTAGCCGCTCAGCTTCACCAGATAGGCGCCGAGGATATCCTCCAGATGATCCGTCCTTTCCTCTGCCTCCCGAATGCGGTTGGCGAGTTCCGGCGTATAGTCATGAAGCGCAGTAATTCCATCCTCAAGGCTCTGTACGGCGCACTGTGCCAACTCTCTGGTCAGCGCCTCACAGCGCTTCAGAGCGATGGGAGGCGCTGTGAGCAGCCGCTCATCCAGCTCGGCAACCGATTCCTTCCGCTTGGCATCGGGGATCAGGCGGCGCGCCAGCTTTTCCAGCAGTCCCGTCGCGGGCAGCAGCAGAGCCGTGCACAGCACATTGAATACCGAATGCGCGATTGCAATGCCAAGGCGGCTTGCCTCCGCATCCAGAAACACCGGGCGAAGAATCAAGCTGACCGCCTCAAATACTGCCAGCCAGACGATCGTTCCGATCACATTGAAGGACAGATGTACCAGCGCCGCGCGCTTGGCGTTTTTGTTCGCGCCAACCGAAGAAATCATCGCCGTAACGCACGTTCCGATGTTCTGTCCCATAATGATCGGTATGGCGTTGCCATAGGTGATCTGTCCGGTTGCAGTCAATGCCTGCAAAATGCCGACGGAAGCAGAACTGGATTGAAGGATTGCAGTCAGGATCGCTCCCGCAAGGACGCCCAGCAGCGGATTGCGGAACATCAGGAACAGATCGCGGAACGCCGGCACCTCTGCCAAGCCGGAAACCGCGGCGGACATCGTCTCCATGCCGAACATCAGCGTTGTAAAGCCCAGCAGCGCCATGCCGCTGTCCTTCTTTTTACTGCTTTTGCAGAACATCAGCAGGATAATACCAACCAGCGCGAGCAGCGGTGTGAAAGAAGACGGCTTCAGAAGCCGCACAAGCAGGCTGCTGCTTTCAATTCCGCCGAGGCTCAGGAGCCATGCGGTCACCGTTGTGCCGACATTTGCGCCCATGATCACATGGATTGCCTGTTTCAGCGTCATCAGCCCGGAGTTCACAAAGCCGACCACCATTACCGTGGTTGCCGACGAGCTCTGGATTACCGCAGTGACGCCCATGCCCGTCAAGAATCCCGCCGTCTTATTCTTTGTCATTTTTCCCAGCAGAGATCGCAAACCGCTGCCGGCTCTGCGCTCCAATGCCTCCCCCATCACATGCATGCCGAACAGGAAAAGGCACAAGCCGCCGATCAGCGTCAGAAAGTCAAATAAATCCATACGCGATTTCCTCCGAATATCATTCTACTATAATTGTAGAAGCACAACATCAAATCAGAAATCACGGGAATGTAAAGTTCTTGTAAAGAACACGGGCGCGTTTTACAACGCGCCCAAACAATCTGTTATGCAGGGAAGGTGACGGTAACGGTGGTTCCCTTTTCCACGATGCTATTCAGCTCAATGACCGCATCATGCAGCCGTGCAGCGTGCTTCACAATGGAAAGCCCCAACCCGGTGCCGCCCAGCGCCTTCGAATGACTCTTGTCCACCCGATAAAACCGCTCAAAAATCCGCTGCTGATGTTCCGGCGGAATGCCGATGCCCGTATCCGCAACGGTAAGCCGCGTTCCGTTCTCCGACTGTCTCACCGTCACCCGAACCTCGCCATGCTTGCGGTTATACTTGATTGCATTGTCGCAAAGATTGAACACGATCTCCTGCAGCAGCTGTCGCACACCGTTGACATAGTTCGGCTCTCCCTCCAGAAACAGGCGAACCTGCGCCGCATCTGCGGTCGGCTGCAGTGTGTGCAGCACGGACTCTGTCAGCGCATACAGCTCCACCGGTTCGCGCTGAAGCTGCTCAGCTCCCTCATCCAGATGGGAAAGTGCAATGATATCCTCAACCAGACAGATCATGCGCTGCGCCTCGGAATAGATGCGTTCGGAAGACTCCGGAACATCCCTCGTCTGTACCATGCCGTTCTTCAGCAGCTCCGCATATC
>CAMGMW010000289.1 GCA_946059285.1 uncultured Clostridia bacterium | reverse complement strand
CGCGTCGAGCAGGTCCTGTGCCCACGGCACCAAAAGCCAAACGATCGTACATTTTTCTTCCGTGACCGCTCTGAGAATCCACTCCGGCTTCACTCCCCGAAGGAGCACGGCGCGGCTGCCGGAAAGCAGGCTGCCAAACCAGTGCATTTTTGCGCCGGTATGGTACAACGGCGGAATACAAAGGAAGACATCCTCTCTCGTCTGTCCATGGTGTTTTTGCTCAGTGATACACGAGGCGACCAACGCCCGATGGTTGTGCAAAATTGCCTTGGGGAAACCGGTCGTACCGGAGGAAAAGTAAATCGCCGCGTCATCCTCCTCCTGCAAAAATACAGGAGGTGCGGTAGGTGCGCAATAACTGGTCAGCTCTAAATATGATTCGGCAAAAGAAGGTATCTCTCTGCCGACATACAGCTTCAGTTTCAGTTTCTGAATGCAGTCAGGGATCATTTCCAGCCGTTCGGTAAACTCTGGTCCGAATACCAGCGCCTCCACATCCGCAAGACCGAGGCAGTATTCGATCTCGTCAGCGGAGTAACGAAAATTCATCGGAACCGCCAATGCGCCGGTCTTTAGAATACCGAAGTATATCGGCAGCCACTCCAGGCAATTCATCAGCAGAATACCGACTTTCTGACCTTTTTTGATGCCGCGGCTCAGCAGCAGATTTGCAAATCGGTTTGCCTTTGTGTCAAACTGTTCCCAACTGATTTCGCGGCGATAAGGAAGGTCGGGACGTGTATTCTCAATCAAGCTGAAATCACGCCATGTAATTGCACGGTCACGCTCCTCGGATGGATTGATCTCCACCAGCGCGGTTTCTGCACCGTACAGCCTTGCGTTTCTCTCCAAAAAGTCTGTAATTACCATTCATTCTTCTCCCCTCGATGAAAAAAACGTCCTCTGCGAACGCAGAGGACGAGAAAAACCCGTGGTACCACCTCTATTGGGACTCATCGGATACATAGATATCCTGCACTGTAACGGGTGCAACCGTCAATGCTTACTGTCATTTCAGCAAAGCCACTCAGAAAAGTATTCCGCCCTCCGGCTTCCACTGCCTTGCACCGACCGGCAGCTCTCTGAGGTCGCAAAAGATGGCGTACTTGGTTTCGTCATCGTGTTATCCTATGAATTATTGATACTTTACCACTTTTCATCGTTAAAGTCAAGGACATCCCGGAAAATTAGTCGAATCCCCTATGATTCGCCGCCAAAAACCCATGCTCCGGTTTGACTGAGAATATGCAGGCTGTCTGTAGTAGAAACCTGTGCGACTTCCACAGTGTCCCCCTCGTTCAGCAAAATATCAGCCGCCCGAAGGGTCGTTTCAGACAAAAATTCCGTCTCGATCTGCTCTCCGTTGAGCAAGATGACGCTGGAAGGTGTGAAATTCTCCCCGTTCACGATCAAATCTGTCAGGTTTTCTACGCCGGTGATCACGATATCCTCTACGCCAAGTCGCATGTCTACCGTTTCTCTCAGTTCGTCGGAATACCACTGTTCGCCGTAAAGCAAATCATACTCTAAAAGGCACAGATTCTTCTGGTATTCATCGCTGTCCGTGGCCAAATCGGAATTTGACTGCTGGTAACGGAAAATCGCGCCCTCGTGAATACCGACACGGTCCAATACCAGCGCGGCAAGCTGATATGCTTGAACATCCTGATACTTACGCACCAGATGAAAATTCGCCCAAATCAGATATTCTGTTGATTGGATTGTTCCCCTGCTCAGTTCCTCCTGCGTAATGTTGAAACTCGGCAAATGGTCCCCATAAAACACAACGACCGCCGGTTCATCAAATTCAGAAAGTGCCTGCGTCAGTTCACCGATAAAACGATCCGTTTCTTTTATTTGTGCCAGATAATACTCAAAGCCGTTCTGTCGCGCTTCGTCAGCCATACCGTCAACCGCAATGATCGGCGCGTTCTCCAGCGGCTCCGTCGGATATTTCCCATGCGGCTGAACCGACACCGTAAAAACAAAATCCTTTCCCTCTGAAGACTGCATTGCTTTCAGGATTTCATCCGTCAGGCAAACATCCTCCGCCCAGCCCAGTGCATTATACTGCACATCGTTCATGTATTCCAGAGAGGTAAAGGTGTCAAAGCCAAAGTTCGCATAAACACGGTCTCGGCTGTAAAAGGTCGCATTATTATTGTGAATTGCATGGGTGCTGTAGCCAAAATCCTGCAGGGCATAAGCAAGAGAGTCGCATACACGACGCTTGACCACCGTTTTGTAGGGGTACTCCCCTACGCCAAAATGATCCAGATTCATACCGGATAGAACCTCGAACTCCGTGTTCGCAGTGCCTGCGCCAATCGATGGTACATAAAACAGTCCGGTAGAGCATGTCTGCTTTAAACGCTGAAAATTCGGGACAGGATTCTCAGCATATGTAAACTCCTTCAGGTAATTAACATCAAAAAAGGATTCAAGCTGCACAAATATAATATTCGGCGTGTTTTTTCTGCTTGCCGGAAGGTCTTCCTGCCCTTGTATGATGGAGTCAATGACTTCCTCCGTGT
>CAMGMW010000288.1 GCA_946059285.1 uncultured Clostridia bacterium | reverse complement strand
TGTCGCCCTTGCCGTTTTGATATAGTTTAAAGGATAAAACATCCGCACTGTAAGCTTGCTTCGTTTACAAGCCGCAGAGCGGATGTTTGTTTCTATGGGTTGGAATATATAGGATTTATAAAAGAGAAAAGAGTGTGTTAAACCCGGTACAGCAACGATGCAATGTCTCTGCACCGGGTTCAGGAAAGCCTGCAAATAAAAAGTCAAGACCAAAGTGATCTTGACAGAAGAAAAATTTACAGGCGGGAGATAGGCAGAAAGGCACGACAAAAAGGCCACCGCGAATACGCTGGCCTGCAATGTCAGGATATACGGTTGTCAGTCAGCCCGGTTCAGGCCGGTGGAATCCATGTCCACAGGCGGCAGATCATCCAGCGTGGCGAGATAGTCCCGCACCTTTCCGTAGTAGCGTCGCAAAAATTTGTTAGCTCCGGCCGTCATATAAACATAGAACGGCTTCCCCTCGGCTCGCTTACGGTCCAGGAAGTGGTACACCGGCTCCTCGGGCGGTGAGCATCTGAGATAAATACTCATGATGTTGAAAAGCGTCTTGCGAAGGTACGGTGAGCCACGTTTCGAAGAGCGGTTGCTGCGCACGTTCTTTTCGCCGGACTGGTTCGGCATCGGGTCAACACCGGCAAATGCCACAAGCGACTTCTTCTGCTCAAAACGGCGTACGTCGCCAATCTCTGCCATCAGCTGCGGCCCCAAGGACTCGCCCACGCCGTACATTTCCATGACAACGGGATATTCCGGCAGCATGGAAGCCAGGCGATTCATCTCAGCGCGGTAGGTCTCCACAGAGCGGGAAATACTGGTGAGCTGGTTGGCAGCCTCCTGCACCAGCAGCTTTGTGGTTTCGGACGCAGAGACCAACACTACGGCAGACTTGGCAAGGACGTAGACTTCTTCGGCATTACGCTGCTTGAAGATGTAGCCATGCCGCTTGCACCATTTCCGGTAACGCTCAGAAAAAGCGTTCAGACTGTGCTTGCGAACACAGTCCACATGCCAGAAGGTGTAGGTGAAATCTACCCACTTCTGCGTGCCGTCCTTACGTACCGGGCTGTCAAAGCATTTGCGGATGCCGGGGAAGGACTGTTCCTGCAGGGCAATCAGGTTGTTGGCTGTTGCGGTTTTCTGCTTGCTGGCCAGCTGGAACTGGCGGTTCAGCGTTTTCAGGTCATAACGAATCGTATCCATGGGAGTATAATCCCGCAGATCTGCCCAGTTGTCAAGGGCATAGCGGGCGATTTTCATGGCGTCCGCCTTGTCGGTCTTGACTCTGCGAAGAGAATTGCCGCCGTACTCCCGGATGAGCAGCGGATTGACCGCACTGACGTACAGGCCGGCTTCGTGCAGCACATTGGCCACCGGCTCGTAGTAGCGGCCGGTGTGCTCCATGACTACCCGCGTCTCTCCGTCAAGCGCCTTGAGCTGCTGGGCAAGATCGGCCAGAGCCTCAGTGCTGTGACTGACGTCAAACGGGAGCTTTACAACCTCTCCGAACGGCCGAAGGACGGCGACGGTGCTCTTTCTGCTGGAAACATCAATACCTGCTGCGTTCATGTTCAAACTCCTGTCGATAAAATTTGCAATGGACGATGCCATCTTACCCATTGCCGATTCCATCTGTTTGATGACGCGAACGCTCAGGTTCTACCTGCACAAATCGAATACTGCGAATGTGAGGATGGCTGACTGACTTTCCTACGGGCGTGAAAGCCCTTGGAGGCGCAAGACAGACCATTACACTCCCATTCTAACAGTTTAGGCAACGAGATGTCCCATGCCTATGGCTGGCTGCCATAAATCAAGGGGCAAATCTATAGTAACAGGAGGCTGCTTTTTATGCAGAACAAAACCAATGCGGTGCCGGAAACCGGTGCACCGAAGGACATGCCGCTGAGGGACAGTGAGGAACAGACCTATGCGGTCAATGTGGATGGCCAGACCATGGAGCTGACACTGGAACAGCTGATTGCAGCGGCAGAACAGGGACTGTCCAAGGCCAATGCCGCCGCATATCGCGGACAGGCAGCGGAAAATATGCCGGGCGGCAATGTTTATCAGGCATTTCTGGAGGAATATCCGGAAATTCAGCCGGATGAAATCCCGCCGGAGGTGTGGGATAACGCAAACCGTTCCGGTGACCTGCTGGGCGCATATCGCGTTTATGAGCTGCACAAGCTGCGCAAGGAGCTGGAAGAACTGAAAAAGAATGCGGAAAACCGTAAACTGGATGTGGGTTCGGCCCGCTCCGACGGGGAGAACAACATCACAGATCCCATCATTCTTGCACTGATGGGAAAGGGCTAAGGAGGTAAATAGATATGGCAGTAAATCTTGCGACAAAATATTCCAGTCAGATTGCAGAGGTCTTTACAGCAGGTTCCTTTGTCAAGGGGAAAACTTCCACAACCTTTGACCTGACCGGTGTCAAGACCCTGAAGGTATATACCCCGGTGACCGTACCGGAGGTGGATTACACCCGTGAGGGTATGACACGCTATGGCACTGTGACAGAAATGCAGGACATTGTGCAGGAGCTCAAGATGAC
>CAMGMW010000287.1 GCA_946059285.1 uncultured Clostridia bacterium | reverse complement strand
GATCGACGACGCGATCCTCTGTGAAACTCCGCCGGGACCGGAAACGCTGGATGCGCTTGCAGCCTGCTGCGGGCAGGGATGTTTTTTCGATTTCATGCGTCCGGCGGCCGGACTGCACAGCGCGCTGATTCTCGGCTTGCAGCAGCGTCTGCCGCGGGCGGTGCCTCTGTTTGTGCCGGAGAGGTATCACGCGATGGCGCCGAACACCGTCTGCGTTCTCTCGCGGGCGACGCCCTGCAACCACTGGGAGCGCTATGTGGCGGAAAAAAGCGCCCGATATCCGTCCGGCTGGTGCCTGGAACTGATTCCATGGGATCGGAGGTTCTCACGGAAAGGCGAACGCCGCCCGGCGCGGCACATTGCGCTTGCCTGCTGTGAACTGGAAGAAACCCCGGAGGGCCTGCGGTATTTCGACACGCCCGAGACGCTGAAGCAGCGGCTCGAGATTGCTGAGCGCTACGGCTGCTGCGCTGCGATCGGGCTCTACTGTGAGCTGAAAACGCTGGCATAAATATGGACGTCCCCTGTAATCGGCGGATTACAGGGGACATTTTTTGAACGGCCCGCAAGTTTTCGCAGGCTATCAAACTACGCTCTGGGGTGATACTTATTGTAGACGCTCTTCAGATTCTGTTTGATCACCTGCGTATAGATCTGGGTTGAGGAGATATCGCTGTGGCCGAGCATTTCCTGCAGAGAGTGCAGATCTGCGCCGTTTTCCAGAAGATGGGCGGCAAAGCTGTGGCGCAGCGTATGCGGCGTAATATCCTTGTCGATCTGCGCGGTTTCCTGATAATGCTTGATAATCTTCCAGAATCCCTGACGGGTCATGCGCTCGCCGCTGAGATTGACAAACAGCGCGGTTTCCGACGAATCAGAAACCATTTTGGGACGAATATCGGTCAGATAAGCACTCAGCGCCTTGACCGCAGCCGGATAAATGGGGATGATGCGGAACTTGTCGTTGTTTTCGCATTTTACAAAGCTGCCGACAAGGCTGACGTCCGAGACGTTCAGCGCGATCATCTCGCTGACGCGCATTCCCGTGGCATAGAGCAGCTCCAGCATCGCCTTGTCGCGGTAGCCCTTGACGTCGACACACTTGGGCTGCTCAAGCAGCAGCTCTACCTCACGGCCGGTGAGGATCTGGGGCAGCTTCTTCTCCGCCTTGGGCTGCGGAATATTATGTACGGGATTTTCAGCCAGCAGGCCGCTGTCCACACAGAAACGGTAGAAACTCTTCAATGAAGCGATGGTACGGGAGATGGTCGCCGGAGATTTCCCCTGATTGGTTAAATGCTGGACATAGCGGCAAATGCAATCCCGGTCGCAGGACTCCGCAGGCAGCTCCTCCACCTCACTGAGATAGGCGCTGAACTGGCGGATATCACGCATATAAGAGGCAACCGTGTTGGCAGATGCGTGCTTCATATTCAAAAGAAAACTCTCATACGCAGACACAAGGTTGACCATCTTACACTTACCTTCTCATCATTTCAAATCATTTGTAACAGGGGCGCGGCGAAAACAGGATACAGAAGATACTGTATCAGAAATAAAAGCGGAACAAGCAGCAGCACGGAAACGCGGCGCAGGGCGCCGGAAGCAGAAAAGAGAAGCCGTACGCCCACACAGCCCAGGAGGAGCAGGCGTGGGAGTAACAGCCAGCAACTCAACCGCAAGCCAAGCGTGCCCCATGCAGACCAGAAGCGGGCTGCACAGTACACACAGGAGGCAGAATAAAGGAAGAAACAGGCCGTAAAAAAAGCGGGCCGCAGAATGCGAAAACCGGCGCACAGAAGCGCAGCAGCCAGGAAACAGGCCGGCCAAAAAGCGTGCGCACGGAGGGCGGGCAGCTCCAGGGTATCCGCACCCAAAGCAGAGAGATTACGGGAGAGCGCGATTTCGCAAGAAAAAGGCCGGAAGCGGCTCCGGCAAGGAGTACCAGAATTAATAAGACTATCCGCAGGCTGACACCAGAGTAAAGACCTCCGGAACGGAAGGAAAGCATCAACAGAGATCCCTCCGCGCGGCAACTATATCTTGTGGCGTCAGCGGGACACAATCACAATTTATGCTAAAAATATTATTTCTACCAACTTTTTTTACCCTGTGATTGATACTATACTGCAAATTCCCTTGAATTTCAATACTATTTTCGGTTTTTTCAAAAATTTGTCTATTATGCACATATTTTATGTAAACTATATTATGTAAACGTCGAAACCAAGGTCCAGCATCAGGCTCCTGAAAGGTGCCGTCTGCGCCATATCTTGTAGGGATCATCGGCTGCCCTCCCAAAATCTTGTATTTCTCCGCTTTGCAAGTTTTCCTTCATTTTAGCATTTTCGATTTCTCTTTTGCCCGGGATGTGATTTTATACAAATTTACTTTTTTTCTTTTTGATTCCCCCCAGAATACTTCCGGCAACACCGGTTGCAAGCACAGTCAGAAGAATGGGCAGAAAATGATCATACTCGACGCCGAAAAAGAGCAGATTCCCGAGTATCAGAAGCGCCGCATAAGCTCCGGCGGCAATCATCCCCTGCAGCAGCTTTTTTTC
>CAMGMW010000286.1 GCA_946059285.1 uncultured Clostridia bacterium | reverse complement strand
TGAAAGCGGTATATGGTGCTGATACGCTGGAAGAGAACCTCGATTATATCGCAAAAGCCCTCGGCAATAAGGGCAGCACCAGCCGAGAAATCATCCGCAACTATTTCCTGAACGATTTCTTCAAGGATCACTGCCAGACGTATTCTGTCACTGGCTCCGGCAAGCGTCCGATCTACTGGCTGTTTGACAGCGGCAAGCAGAATGGCTTTAAGGCACTGGTTTACCTGCATCGCTACACGCCGGATACCATCGGCAACCTGCGTATCGACTACCTGCACAAGATGCAGCGTGTATATGAATCCGAGATCAACCGGATGCAGGATATGATGGATCACAGCGAGAATGCCCGTGAGGTGGCAGCAGCCTCCAAGCGCAAGGATAAACTTGCCAAGCAGCTGAAGGAATGCCGGGAATACGATGAGAAGATCAGCCATCTGGCACTTTCCCGTATCGAGCTTGACCTCGATGACGGCGTAAAGGTCAACTACCGCAAGCTCCAGACTGCCCAGGACGGCAAGTTCTATGAGGTTCTGGCGGACAGCAAGAATATCATGGTGAAAGAAAAGAAATAAGAGGAACAGGAGGCGTTTGCAATGATTTTGTACCACGGAAGCAATGTTATCGTAGAACAGCCGAAACTTATCCGGCAAAATCGCTATCTGGACTTCGGTTTTGGATTTTATACCACCACCAACCGCGATCAGGCAGTGAACTTCGCTCAAAAGGTCACTGACCGCCGCAAAACAGGAGCCGCTACGCTCAATATTTATTCCGTAGAGGAAGCAGTGGCTTTCAAGGAGTGCAGTTTGCTGCGCTTTGACAGCCCAGATGAAGCGTGGCTGGATTTTGTAGCTGAGAACCGTCAGGGAACCTATCAGGGAAAGCAGCATGACCTGATTTATGGTGCTGTGGCAAATGATGATGTGTACCGCACCATTACCCTGTATATGACCGGAGTGTTGGATAAGGAACAGACACTGGCGGCACTCAAGATCCGGAAATTGTTCAACCAGCTGGTGTTTGCAACTGAGAAGTCCCTGCAATATTTGCATTTTGAAGGGAGGGAGCTTGTATGAACGAAGATCAGTTCAGTGCAATGCTTGCAATCATTGTGCCGCCCATCATCGAACAGATTACAAAAAACAGCAATGTGGATGATGAAAAGGCGATTTCCCGCTTTTATCAGTCCAAGCTCTATCAGGAGCTTTCGGATGAAAAATCAAAATTGTGGCACTACAGCCCGATGACGCTGTATACCATGTATCAAGATGAACTTCTGACAGGCTCCTATGATTACCCAGAGGAGGCGTGAGCGATGAGCAAAGAATCCAATTTTTTGATTTATTGCATGGAGCGGTACCGTCATTTCAAAGGGCTTTCCGGTGCAGATGTAGCAAAGACTTTTGAAGAGTATGGCATCTATGGGTATATCACAAAGTATTTTGAATCACTGCACACAATGGGGGATCATTGCATCGTGCAGGATATTGACGATTATATTAGCAGCATCACAGGCAACAACCGGATCAAGGCGTAACTGCCTGTATGATATTCCCCAAAGGGCGGAATCTATCAAGTAAAGGAAATTGATATGGCAGAATTGAACCTGAAACAAATTATAGACCGCCTGAATGCGGAATTTACCGGGGAGACCCGGAAACTGGTTTTCTGGTACGATGACAAGGCAGAATTTGCCGAGGATATGGAGACGGTGGAGCTTCAGAATGCGAAGATCTACCATCTCCAGCCGGATAACCAGTTCTATACAAAGTATTTTCTGGAGCGTGTGGATAAGACCACGAATTATCTGATTTATGCACCGTTTCCGAAGCCGGATGTAAGGGAAAACCATCTGGAAGACACAATGCTGTATTCCAGACGGTTCTTTGCCGACCGTGCTTCCCTCCTGTCGGTTGACCTCGGTATTGAGGAAAAGTACAAGCCGGTTATTGAGAAGCACATCAAGTTTTTCGCCAACAAAGAGCGCACTCAGCGGTTCTATGATTTGGAAATCGAAAACTTCAATGAAGAAAATATCCTTGTCGGTCTGCTAAGTGCAGTCTGCAAGGCGCGTACCTGCTCTTTTGAGGAAGTCGTGCGCATCGTGTTGACGGATGGCGAGCTGGTGGACAATGCTTTCTTGCAGGAGTTTGAAAAATACGACCTGCTGTCTGCGTTCTGGCAACTCTGTGAGCAGCATTTCGGATACACCGATACAAAACAGAGTTTGGAACGGCTGCTGGTAACATTGTTCGTTACTTATACTGGGCGATATGTGCAGGCAGAGCTTCCGGCAGCATGGAAGAGCTTTGTCTCCTACAAGTCAGGCAATATCATCGCATTCCTCGATAGCCTGATGAACAGCGTCCTGTACCGGGATAAATACGACGCTTTGTCGGCACATGTTGCCAAAGGGCTGAATGTTTTTTCGGCATTTGCAGGAATGCGAGTGGACGATTTGGTGGAGTGCGACACTTTCCTTGCTGTGGATCAGGTGCTGGTAAAGTGGCTCATTAGCAGACTTGTTTCGGAAGATATCGGTGCAATCGTAAACGGATTTACCATTCCGG
>CAMGMW010000285.1 GCA_946059285.1 uncultured Clostridia bacterium | reverse complement strand
AAGAAAAGGCGATCTTGTTATCCATGTGATGGATGCTTTTGCTGGTTCGATAGGCGTTTCTGATTCTGATGGAAAAGGTACTCCTGTTTATAGTGTCTGCCAAGCGAAAGGCAATAGTAATAATCAATATTACGCCTTGCTGCTTCGGGAAATGGCACGTTCAGGGTATATCCAGTCGCTGTATCGAGGTATAAGAGAGCGGTCATCAGATTTTCGCTTTGAAGTATTTGCGGCTCAATTTTACCCTGTTCCGCCCCGTGAAGAGCAGGATCAGATCGTGCGCTTTCTGGATTGGAAGGTTTCGGGCATTAATAAGCTGATTCGCATTAGGAAGCGGCGGATTGAGGAATTGGAAGCGATAAAGCGCAGCAGTATAGGCTACCTTGTGATGGGACAGGCACAAAGTATTCCGCAGAGAGGTACAGCAGTCAGCTGGGTAAAGACGATTCCTGCCCATTGGAATGAAAAGTCGCTGATTCAGGTTGCTGAGGAGCAGCAAATCAAGAACGCAGGAATGGTCGAGGATAATCTCCTTTCGCTCAGCTATGGCAAGATTATCAACAAGGATATTAAAACCACTGATGGACTTCTACCCTCAAGTTTTGAGGGGTATCAGATCGTTCATGATGGAAACATTATCCTCCGTTTAACCGACCTACAAAATGACCATAAAAGTCTTAGAACGGGACTTGTCACACAGACGGGGATTATCACTTCAGCTTACACCTGTTTGAATGTGAGGCATAACATCTTGCCGGAATACTTGCAGTTGCAGCTTCATGTTGCCGATTTGTGCAAGGTGTTTTATGGGATGGGCGGTGGCGTCCGCCAGAGCATCGGATTTAAGGAGATCCGAAAATTAGTAATCGCTATTCCTCCAGTTGAAGAGCAACAACATATTTTGGATAGCGTACATAGCATTGAGAAACCTATCAACTGCGCAATCCAAAATAGTAGGGATATAATAGCTGGATTGGAGGATTTGAAAATGCGGCTCATTTCCGACACCGTCACCGGCAAGATCGATGTTCGCGGCATTGAGATTCCCGAATATGAATTTGTGGATGAAGACACCGATACGGGCAACGAGGACGGCAGCGAAGAAGAGACAGAGGAACAGGAGGATTGAGCATGGCTGATGAGAAAAATCTCGTCCCCGATGAAAATCAGGGCGATATCGTTATCTACCAGACAGAAGATGGCGATACGAAAATCGATGTCCGCTTTGTGGATGAGACCGTATGGCTGACCCAGCAGCAAATGGCAGAGCTTTTTCAGTCCTCCCGCACCAACATCGTGGAGCATATTCAGCACATCTACGAGGAGGGCGAACTGGACGAAGCCTCAACCTGTCGGAAATTCCGACAGGTTCGCACCGAGGGCAACAGACAGGTCACAAGAGAGATCCCGTATTATAATCTCGATATGATCATCTCTCTGGGATACCGCGTAAAATCAATAATTGCCACCAACTTCCGCCGTTGGGCAACAGAGCGGTTGAAAGAATATATGGCCAAGGGCTTCACGATGGATGACGAGCGGCTGAAAAATCTTGGCGGCGGCAACTACTGGAAAGAGCTGCTTGACCGCATTCGGGATATCCGTTCTTCTGAAAAAGTTATGTATCGACAGGTGCTTGATTTGTATGCCACCAGTGTGGACTATGACCCGAAAAGTTCGGAATCCGTTGCGTTTTTCAAAATGGTACAGAACAAGCTGCACTTTGCCGCACACGGCCACACGGCGGCAGAGGTTATCTACGAGCGGGCGGATGCGGATAAACCGTTTATGGGCTTGACCGCTTTCTCAGGCGATTTCCCAACGGCAAAAGACATTGGAATTGCTAAAAACTACTTATCAGAAGAGGAACTGCGGATACTGAACGGAATTGTCTCCGGGTATTTCGACTTTGCCGAGGTACAAGCGATGCGTCACCGTCCCATGCACATGAGTGATTATGTGGAGCACCTGGACCGAATCCTATCTTCCACCGGAGAGCAGGTGCTCATTGGTGCTGGCAAAGTAAGTCATAAGCAGGCAATGGATAAAGCGAACCGGGAATATCAGCGTTTTCTCGTGCAGAATCTCTCCCCTGTTGAGGAGGCGTATCTGCAAACGATCAAAGAGGTCGAAAAGACGGCAAAGAAAAAAGCGAAGGAGGAATGATCATGGCTGGCTTCACAAATACAAGAGAAAGCGGACTTGAAACGCTGATCGTAAAATGGCTTGTTGAGCACAACGGCTATGAAGAAGGCTCCAACGCCGATTACAATAAAGAATACGCCATTGATGAGACTCGGCTTTTTCGGTTCCTGCAGGATACACAGCCGGAGCAAATAGAGAAGCTGGGCATCCGGAAAAGTCATCAAAAATACGCACAGTTTCTCAACCGTTTACAGGGCGAGATTTCTAAGCGCGGCATAGTTGACGTGCTGCGAAACGGCATCAAAGTATACCCCGCCGACCTGATCATGTTTTACCTGACTCCCTCTGAGGGCAACGCAAAAGCTAAGGAGTTGTTCAAAAAGAATATTTTCAGCGTCACCCGACAACTCCGCTATTCACAGGATGCAGCCAAACTGGCAC
>CAMGMW010000284.1 GCA_946059285.1 uncultured Clostridia bacterium | reverse complement strand
GAGGAAACTTGTGGAAACAGCCCATTTTCAAAACAAGGGCACCGTGTTACAATGATGCCTGTTTGCGGAATGGGAGGGAAAACATGTTCTATACAACGGAAGAAGCCGCCATCGTCTGCGGCTTTCTGAACTTATATCTGGATCGGGCCAGCGTTGATGTCTCTGTGCGGAGACGCAACGCGGCATTCCAGCTTGGCGCTGCAACGGAAACGCTGCAGCCAGAGGACTACCGATGGGCGGAGAAAGTTCTCCACTTCCTTAAGCCCTGTTGGTGGCAACTGCATGAGGATCATCGAGCCTTGGAAAATGCGCTTTTGAAAACACACCTCTTAGCTCAGAGATAAAAAACGAGGGCCGCTCCTGTCTTGGTTGGAAGCATACTGCTATACCCGAATATGGAGCGGCCCTCGCCGTTTCTGAAATTTTCTTTTGCTCAGTCCTATTCGACACTACTTCCCGGACTGTCGGGCGGTTAAACGAACCGGCGTCTGGCAGCGCCCATCGGGAATCTCACCCCTCCGAGGATCTCTCCGAGCTGCCCCCATTGCTTGCGGCTGTGGCTGGACAGAATGTACCATTATAGGCTGACGGGATCATTGCAAGACAGGCTGCCATGCCTGCTTTTGGCTGGGTGAGTTTCGCTTGGCACCTTATACATCTGGCCGTCATTTACGCCGGAAGACCGGCGCAGGTGGTTCTGGCGCACCCGCCGCATCGCTGTTCCCCCTCGTCAGGGGACCGTCAGCTGATGTTATTCGTCACCGGATATAGCCGCTGTTGTATCGGCGTTTTTCAAAGAGCAAGCCCCGTCAAGCATTCTGACGGGAAAAGGGCTTGTACCCCTTCACTCTCTTAGGCGATAAGAAGCGAAAATTATAACCACTTTTCCAAAATTTCTTGAAAATCTTTTGGAGCGCACTCTTTCAAAGATTTTCTCAGCTTCCTTAAAATGCGGTCGCGGCGTTTCCGATACCCCGGCTGTGAGATTCCTGCTGCTTTTGCGCATTCTGCTTCGGTCTTCATCAAAAAGAAATCCGCACGGATTAACGCTTGCTCTGCAACCTCCAGCTGGGCAAGCGCCTGATAGAGATACCGGATCATCTCTCTGTACTCCACCGCATCTTCCACGCTCATTTCTTCATCAGCAAACTGCAAACGATCTTCCTCAACGAGCCGTTCATAGGAATCCTCACGGCTGGGAATGAACCGGGCAACCTGCTTTTCGTTGTCCGCCTCAAATCGCTCGGTTTTCAATTCACTTTCAAACCGCCGCATTTGCCGGTCACTGGCTCGAAGAGCAGCCAACACCTCTGGTGTGATTTTCACGCCCGGATACATTTTTTCATAGTCCGGATAATATGTATTGGTATACGACATCTTGTCGCCTCCGTTTCTGATTTTTTTGGAAAATTTCAGAAACGGGGGACTTCGACAGCGGTATCGCTCATTTGCTAAATTCCGACAAGGCAAAAGAGAAACGCACAGCAGACAATGCTGTACGTTTCTCTTTTGCCTTATCTGCCCCGCTATATCGGGGACGTATTCATCATCCAGAAAATAGAAGCTGACTTCGCACGAATAGAAACGAACTTCAAGTTGCAGGGCATAAACTGCTATGCTTCCAGAGTTCCTTTGGCTGCTTGGACGCCACCTGTTCTTTTCCTCTAATATAAGGATCTTCTTAGTGACCCTCCAGCCTGCTTACCTCATTTTTCATGGTTTGCTTCACCTTCGTTATGCAGATAATTTGTACTATATTTCTAATCATTAGAAGCGAAACGGCATTTATTAGAAGCGCGGTTCCAATTAAAATAGTGCTAAATGAAGGAGGGGGTGAATCTGTGCGTGACATTAGCAAAGCCTTTGGCATTGCCATATCTGATGCACGGCGTAAATGTGGCTTGAGGCAGGTCGATTTGGCCGAAGAACTGGGCAAAACAAATCGGTGTATCTCTGATTTGGAAAACGGAAAGACAATGCCCCGGCTGGATACTGTTGCGCAGTTTGCCCGCAGGCTCGGAATCAGTATAGATGAAGTGATTCATGATGAACCGCAAGCAGAGGTTCCCCTTTGCGCCAAACAGTTTTTCGCAGGAATGAGCGAAGAGGTTGCTGCAAAGTATATCCGGCTTTGTATTGACGCCAAAGAAATTCCCGACAGGACAGAGGAAAAATGAACAAGAAGGCGGCGATAAGCATTATGAGAATGCTCATCGCCGCCTTTTATCTATCCACGGCTGGAGGTGAGTAATTCCTGTGCCGAGTCTTTATGTAGTCATTTACTTTACTCTATTGACCAAAGAATGGGCGGCGGCGATGTGCCGCCGCCCATCCTCCAAGTCTGGGGTGCGCAGAAGAGGAGCGTCACGATCTGTGTGCGGGTGCAGGGCTGATTGGAAGCGAACAGGTCATTGCCAATACCGCCCGTAATGCTCTTTCCCGCCGCCCACTTGACAGCTTCATAGTAGTAAGCGTCCATGGGAACATCTGCGAAGAGCTGCTCCGGAGCTTTTTCCACGAAGCTGCCCTTGACCGCGACTTTGCCCGTAGGCATGGTGAAGGTGTACTTGCCATTCTTCTCGGTGAGCT
>CAMGMW010000283.1 GCA_946059285.1 uncultured Clostridia bacterium | reverse complement strand
ATGTTGCATGATATACTGTATATGTTGGCAGGAATGCTTACATGTAGTTGATGCGTGCGGCATTCCATACATGGAAATTTCAGCAGAACCGCAAAAATGCTGAAAACAATGAAAGAAAGCAGGGAAGATGTTATGCCACAATTTGTACAAACCGAACAACAGAAGGAACTGATCAACTCTTTGGTGCAGGAGCTGCCCGCATACCGCAAAAAAATGCGCATGTCTCAAGCTGAACTCGGCGATGCTGTTGGAAAGAGCCGCCAAAAAATTTCCGAAATGGAGCGTGGAGCGGCTCCTCTTGGCTGGGATACTTATCTCGCCATTCTGATGGTTCTTGGTGCACACGGCGTTCTTGAGCCCAGAGGCCGCGACGCAGAGCGTCTTGCTGCTACCGGCAGATTAATCGGCGGTCGTATCCGTCTGTAAAACAGCACAAACTGAAATCCGCTGCAACACGCCGTTGCAGCGGATTTTTTCTAAGTGCGGGCAGCCGCTTCAATCAGATCCACACAGGTGTCGATGCCGAGAACACCGCTGTTCAGACAAAGATCATAGTTTTGTGCCTGCCCCCACAGCCGACCGGTATAATTCCTGTAGTAAACCTTGCGCTTCTGGTCTTTTTCGTTCAAACGTTTTTCAGGTGATTTTTTATTTTCCCCATAGCGCTCAACAATGCGTTTCGCACGGCTTTCCATATCTGCGCAGATGAAAACATGCAGACAGTCCGTCCGCTCCCGCAGGATATAATCGGCACAACGTCCGACAATAACGCAGCGTCCCGATTCCGCCAGCTCTTCGATGAGCTTTGTCTGGAAGACATAGAGCTGGTCATTCGTGGACAGATTCTCCGCCGTGTACTGGCGGGCAGTTGCCAAATAAAACAGAAGACTACTTTTCGCATTGGCATATTCACCGTTTTCCTCGATGAACTCCGGGGAAAAGCCGCTGCGCTTTGCCACCTCGTCAACCAGCTCGCGGTCATAAAACCGATAACCGAGCCGATCTGCGAGCTGCCGTCCAATGGTTCTTCCGCCGCTGCCGAATTCACGGCTGATGGTAATAACGGTTTTCATAGTGGTGCCTCCTTGAGCGGTTTTTATTGTTCAAGCAGGGCTTCTCCCGCTTTATAGATGTCGCCTGCGCCAACGGTCAGGATGATATCTCCCTCCGATGCGATGGAGCGGAGATATGAAGTGACCTCCGGCAGAGTTTCGAAGAAAACAGCATTCGGGATGCATTGCGCAAGATCGCCGGAGGAAATGCCGATGGTGTTCTGCTCGCGTGCGGCGTAGATTTCCGCGAGAACAGCCACATCCACACGCTTCAGTTCCTCGATGAATTCCATGAATAGCGCCTTGGTTCTGGTATAGGTATGAGGTTGAAAGGCAAGGATGATTCGCTTATAGCCCATGGTCTTCACGGCGTTGATGAGGGCGCGCAGCTCACCGGGATGGTGCGCGTAATCGTCATAAATATCCGCCCCCTGGCAACGCCCCTTGAATTCCATACGGCGACCGGCACCGGTGAAGGATGCCAGACCGAGCGAGACTGCCTCCGGATCGATATTCATGACATATGCCGCGGCAGCGGCGGCCAGCGCATTGGATACATTGTGCTGACCATATACATTCAGATGTACATGGCAGTACAGTTTGCCGAAGCAGATGATATCAAACGAGCGGAAATCCTCGGAGAGGTTTTTCGGATGGATGTCATTGGTGTCTGCCAGACCGAAGGAGATATAATGCAGGTCGGCAAGAGTCTGAACGGTATTGGTGTCGTCACCGTTGGCGATGACATAGCCGGTGCGGGGGACCAGCCCGGCAAATTTGCGGAACGAACGCTCAACGGCAGCCAGATCCTTGAAATAGTCCAAATGATCGGCTTCAATATTATTGATGATAGCAACAGTGGGATAAAAATTCAAAAAGGAATCGCAGTATTCACAGCTTTCCATAATAATGGTATCACCGTTTCCCACGCGATGCCCGGCGTGCAGCAGGGGAAGGTATCCTCCCAGCATAACCGTGGGGTCCTGCTGAGCCTCCATGAAAATGTGAGTGATCATGGAGGTTGTAGTGGTTTTTCCGTGGGTGCCGGAAATGCAGATGGCGTTTTTGTATTCCCGCATGATCAGTCCCCATGCCTGTGCGCGCTCAAACACCGGGATACCCGCCGCACGGGCGGCAGCAATTTCCGGGTTGTCATTGTGCACGGCAGCGGACCGGATGATGCAATCGGCACCTTCGATATTTTCGGGATGATGCCCGATAAAAACACGGATCCCTTTTTCAATCAGCTCGTCGGTAGAAACGGAGGCGTTCATATCAGAGCCTGTGACAACCATTCCCATGCCACGCAGGACAAGTCCCAGCGGCCGCATGGAGACACCACCGATGCCGATGAGATGGATATGTTTTCCCGGCAAGAGATATTTATCAAGGCGTTTGCGGATACCGGCCATTATTCTATTCCTCCAATACGGAAATTGTAATACTATTTTCTGATAAAAATCTTTGATTCTTATCCGAGGCGCCGTAATTTGCGTCGCCCTTTTGCGGCAGACCGCCGCAAAAGCCGTCTCATAAGTTCTT
>CAMGMW010000282.1 GCA_946059285.1 uncultured Clostridia bacterium | reverse complement strand
GTCGGAACGTTCCGATCCACAAACAGGATTTCATGCTCCTGCGCATATGCCTGTGCGGCAGAACCCGCACTGCCAACAAGAACAAAATCAGAGTAGACCGTATTCCAGCTCGTGCGGCCCAATGCCTTGTCTCCAATCGTCTTCACCGAGTCCGGGAGGTTCATCGACCGCAGTGCGGCGCAATTACAAAAGGCATACGCGCCGATCGTTTCCAGTCCGTCTTGTAGCGTGATCTTTTCCAGCGCGCTGCAATCGCCAAAGGCACCCTCTTCCAGCGTTTGGACGCTTGCAGGCAGCGTGATTTCCTTCAACCGGTCATTATGGTAAAAGGCATATTGCCGGATACGCTCCAGCGTTTGCGGCAGCTCTAACTGTGCACAGGCGGGCGCAGCAATTAGCTCCGTCATATCCTTGCTGTAAAGCGCGCCGTCCCGCGCCGTAAAATACGGATTGCCCTCTGCGCAGGTCAGCTCTGTCAAATTTTTGCAGGCGGTAAAGGCGAAGTCTCCCACCTCTCGGACACCGGCAGGCAGATGCAGTTTTTTCAGTGCAGTGCAAGAGTTGAACGCACTTTTCCCAATCGTCTGGAGGGTATCCGGAAGCACGATTTCTTCAATGGTGTTATTGAGGGTGAGAAAGCTGTCGGCAATCCCTAAAACTGTTTTCCCGTCAATGGTCTGCGGAATCTCCAAACGGGTCAGATCATTTTTCACCCCGTCGTACTGGTATACGATGATCCCTCCGGCAGTAGCGGAATAACAAAACAAGGAAGTCCGTCTGGTGATACTGTAATACCGGGGCGCGCTCTCCGCGTAGCCGGCTTCCAGTTCATAATACTCGCCGTCTCCGGCAATCACCAGCACGTTGCGATGCCCGGAGCCTGTGCCCGGATCCCTGTTGCCATTTCTGGCCACAGCCTCGATCCCCAGTTTTTTACACATCCACAAGAGCGCGGATGTGCTTGCCCAACAGTCCCCGCCGCCCTTGACGATCATGGAAGTCGCTCCGGATGCGTCGGCCCTGTAATCATAGCTTGCCACAAATTGGCACATCAGGTCCATTTTTTCATACAGAGTCATGGAATCCCTGATATGCTCCGCGATGTATTGATCGATCACACCCTCGGCATATACATCCGCATAGTTCTTCACGTCGACTGTGATATCAAACGCCGTGCCGTCCGCCGTGACACGGATCAGAGAGGTCCCGTAGCTATAGCTCACGGTCACTCGGTCGTAGACGCCGTCCGCCGGCATCGCGGTGGAGCCAACATTCCCCACCCAATAATAGGTGTTGCAATGCGGTGTAATGACGCCATCCGCGGAGACATCTGCCGAGCTTCCGCTGATACGCCGATACGTCACATGCTGCGCATTGGAAACCTGGATTTGAAAAGATTCGGGATATGCTGCGGGAATCGTCAGATAGCCGTCCGATGCCCAGGAATCCAGCGCATAGAGCGTGACCTCAGAGGCATTGACCGCCGGCTCAGCCGCGAACGCGGGTAACGCCGTAAGGGAGAGGAGCAGCGCCAGGACCGCCGCCAAAAAGCGACGCATTTTCATACGATTACCTCTTTTTCAGTCAGAATAGTGATATTATAGCATATTTTGAACTTTTTGTACAGGGCTTCCTGCGCCGCCCATGTATATTCTCCTGCTGCTGCGCATAGATTGTTTTGGCACACACAGCGAAGGGGGTTAGATACATGAGGGAAAACATCGAACAACGAGCCTGTGAGCTGGCTGTGTACATCATCGAGCATCAAAGTACCGTCCGCGCTGCCGAAAAGCATTTCGGCATCAGCAAATCGACCGTACATACAGTAGTACCTTTATAGAACGGTTTATTTGGGTGATAAAATAGTTGAACCCGCCGCAAAATGCTTGCGGCGGGTTCAACTATTTTATCTCAATGTTTATTTCTTCGTGTTTTCTGCAATTTGCCCGAGGCCGAGATAATGCAAACCTGCAAAGTAAAATGGAACACCGACAAGGCCAATCAGAATGGATATGTAGGCAGCAACAACTAATAAATTAACAAAGGAATAGATGCTCTCCGCCAGTAAACTAAGCAATAATCCATTCACACCCCAACCAATCAGAGAAATCAACTGAATCAATGCCCATACAGCAGCGCCGATGAGCAAGAGCCGTTTGATTGCAAATCTACCAAAGTTATAAAACTTGGTTCCGTTTGTTAAAAGTAACTTAGGGATATTATCCATAATTTTTTCCTCTTCTTTCTGTACCAATGCTTATTAGCCCAATCCACCAAACCGAGAGTCTACGATTTCAAAAGTATTATCTTCTTTTAGTTCTAATCTTAAAGTATACCCATGTGGCGATACTTTCGTTTCTGTCCCACCTGATACA
This sequence comes from uncultured Clostridia bacterium, assembly GCA_946059285.1. Next base: position 226 of record CAMGMW010000282.1, on the reverse strand, counting down.
ATGCAATCCAAGCTACATGATATGTCAAAATACGATATTATTCTCCTAATAATTTCTTTTTCTTTTCTTCAAATTCTTCTTGTGTGATAATACCCTCATCAACAAGTTTTTTGTACTCTCTTAGTTCCTGCGCAGAAGATGTCGTCTGTTGAATGATTGTTGTTTCCTTTGGCTTACTACGCTCTTCTCTAATCCTCTTTCGAATATATTCGACCACTGGCTCTAC
>CAMGMW010000281.1 GCA_946059285.1 uncultured Clostridia bacterium | reverse complement strand
CAAGACCTACATGCGTGGCTATCCGGGGGATATCCCACCCTGTGGTTTTGGACATGAAGCGGCCGGCATTGTCTATGCCGTCGGGGAAGGGGTCACGCGCTTCAAGCCCGGTGATCGTGTTGTCTGCCACAACTCCGCGCCCTGCCAGAAATGCTTCTACTGCAAAAAGGGCATTCATTCCATGTGCGACGATATTCTCTGGAACATGGGAGCGTTTGCGCAGTATCAGCGGATCCCGCAGCGCATCGTGGAGCAGAATACCTTTCTCCTGCCGGAGACGATGTCATATGAGACCGCTGCGCTCATGGAGCCGCTGGCCTGTGTCACCTTCGGTGTGGAAAGTGTCGGTGTCAGTCTCGGTGATACCGTGGTCGTCAACGGCGCCGGCCCCATCGGCCTGATGTATGTGGCGCTCCTGACGAAAAAGGGAGCCCGTGTGATTGCAACCGATCTGTCTGACGTCCGCCTGGCGGCGGCAAAAAGGCTGGGCGCTGCGGAGACGGTGAATGCTTCGCAGGGGGATACGGTTGCGCTGGTCAAGGCGCTGACGCAGGAGGGACGCGGCTGTGATATTGCAATTGAGGCGACCGGATATCCGGAAGTCTGGGAAAAAAACATCTGTATGGCGCGGAAGGGCGGCAAAGTTCTGCTCTTCGGCGGTACCAAGGCGGGAACGCAGCTTGTGGCGGACGCCAATCTTGTCCACTATTCCCAGCTGACCATCATGGGACTGTATCACACCACTCCGGTTTATACCATGACTGCCTTTGAACTGCTGAAAAACGGCATCATCAAAGCAGAGGACTTCATCAGCGGGAGCTATCCGCTGGAGAAGATTGAAACGGCAATTTTGGAACACTCCAAGGGGATGTGCATCAAGAATAAGATTCTGCTCGATGCCTGATGAAAAGGAAAGGGACAGCCAATGATCTATCTGATATTGTTTTTCGGCGTGTATTTTATCTTTAAGGGAATCCTGCTGATCAACGGGCGGACGGTCCCCAGAGGCGTGCGCGAACGGATTCAGGATGACTATACTCTGCGCGGCTGGTGCTACGGCACCGGCGTGGTGCATGTCCTCTGGGGTCTTTGCGCCGTGATGCTCTGGGCGGCAAATGTCTTTGTCCCTTATGCGCTCTATGCGCTTGCCATTTTTCTGGCGAGCGGGATCGCCAGCATCATCATGATGGTACGCACGACAAGGCAGTACAGCAACAAACGCTAGTCCCGCAATCGGTGACGCTGGCTTTGCAATCCGCAATAACCAGCCCTTGCAAAGAGCCGGAAAGGAAAATGTCTTCCTTTCCGGCTCTTTTCCGCCTGCCGGCGGGAAAATGGCTGCGCGGGGCATAACGGGGGAAAAACTGCATAAGCTTGACCGAGGTGATTTACAATGCGGAACTTTTTGCGGCGGAACCTTCCGATGCTGATCGTGCTGGGTGTGCTGGCCTCTCTCGTTGCCATTGCCAGCGCGAAGCAGGAGCCTGCGCTGCCGGCCGGCTCGTGGGGACTGAGCTTTCAGACGGAGGGACAGCCGCCGGTCGGCAATACTTCCAACGACAGGCTCAGGGAATACGGCGCGGTCTATCTTGGCGATACGTCTCAGAAAAAAATCTATCTGACCTTTGATTCCGGCTATGAAAACGGCTGCACGGCTTCTATCCTTGACACGCTGAAAAAGCACGGCATACACGCGGCGTTCTTTTTGGTGGGAAACTATATCGAACAGAACCCGGAGCTTGTCAAGCGAATGGTTGCGGAGGGGCATATCGTGGGGAATCATACCTATCATCACTGGGATATGTCCAAGATCAGTGATCCCGCGCGTTTCCGTCAGGAGCTGGAGTCGCTGGAGTCGCTCTATCGGGAAACAACCGGGCAGGAGATGAAGAAGTTCTACCGTCCGCCGCAGGGCATCTATTCCGAGGAAAACCTGAAAATGGCACAGGAGCTGGGATACCACACCGTGTTCTGGAGTCTGGCCTATGTCGACTGGCTCAACGACAAGCAGCCGACCTCGGAGCAGGCGTTCGGCAAGCTGATTCCGCGCATCCACAGCGGCGCCGTCGTGCTGCTTCACAGCACCTCAAAGACCAACGCTGCCATTCTGGACGATCTTCTGACCCGCTGGGAAGGCATGGGCTACTCCTTCGGGACGGTGGAGGAACTTTTTTCCTGAGCAGTCACCATTTGGGGCCTCTGTCATAACATGGAATGAGCTCAGTGCTCATATCTTTAACGGGAGGTTCCTGAGTATGAATTGTAATAATGGCTTTGGCGGTTGCTGGTGGATCATCATCCTGATTCTGTTGTTCTGCTGCTGCGGTGGCAACAGCATGGGTCTCAGCAACGGCTGCGGCTGCTGCGAGAACAACAACAACTGCGGCTGCGGCTGCTGAGCAATATTCCGGCGGAGGGGGGAACCCCTCCGCTTTTGAATTCTCGTGGGAAAATGCTGCCGTTGCAGGACGGAGTCTTCCGGCAGTATCGGCGGCTGATCACACTGCGTGTTGGCCATCGCAATATCCGAATCAGGAAGAAAAAACTAATACGTTCCCACCAATAATATCCGAGATTCCAGTTGTCGCATATCCTTACCAAAATTTGGTACTAAGTCTAATTTTAGTC
>CAMGMW010000280.1 GCA_946059285.1 uncultured Clostridia bacterium | reverse complement strand
GGCATCTGCATTGCCAGCTCCTCCGGCATTGCATGCCGTGTTGCTTTATAGCCGTCGTATTTCAGATGACGAAAGGTCGGTCCGTGCAGGTCAAAAGCAACACACAGCGCCTCCGGCTGTTCCTCCGCCGTCACCTTTTGCAGAATATTGAGGAAACCAAAAATAGCATTTGTATACAATCCGTCCCGTGTTGTCAGGGGGCGGATGCCGTAAAATGCCCGATTGATGACACTGTTGCCGTCAAGGATCATCAGTTTCATTGCAAATCTCCAATCAAAGCCGCTTGTATTTTGTGCCCTGCGCCGTGTCAATCAGTTCAAAACCCCTCGCCCTGATTTCTTCCCGGATGCGATCCGCTTCTGCCCAGTTTTTCTCTTTTTTTGCTGCGGTGCGGGCGGCGAGCAGTATATCGATCTCCGGATCGGAAGCAAATTCTTCCTTTGGTCGACTGTCGCGCACTTTTTGAGCGGCAGAAAGCAGATTTAGCCCCAGAACACGGTCAAATGCCTCGAGTGCCGCCAGCTTGGTCGCGTCATTTGTTTTTGCTTTCAGCACATCATAAAGCGCTGTGACTGCCAGCGAGGTATTCAGGTCGCCGTTCAGCGCAGTTTTAAACCGGTCATTCAGTGCGTCAAACGTGCTCTGCTCTACCGTCTCTCCCGCTTTCGGATCCAATGCGGCGATTCTAGCAATCAGTTTTTCATAGGTCACAGCGGCGTTGTCCAGATTTTCCCACGAGAATACCAAATTACGGCGATAATGGCTTTGCAGGCAAAACAGGCGGTAGACAATGGGATCGTAGCCCTTCTCCTCCAGCAAAGAAACCGTCAAAAATTCGCCCTTGGACTTGGACATCTTGCCGTCCTCGGTGTTCAGATGATGCACATGGAACCAATAATTGCACCATTTGTGACCGAGATACGCTTCAGACTGTGCGATTTCGTTTGTATGATGCGGAAACGCGTTGTCGATACCGCCGCAGTGGATATCCATATCCTCACCCAGATGCTTCATACTGATGCAGGAGCATTCGATATGCCAACCGGGATAGCCGACACCCCACGGAGAATCCCATTTCAGCGCCTGGTCTTCAAATTTTGACTTGGTAAACCAGAGGACGAAGTCATTCTTGTTGCGCTTGTTGGTATCCTCCTCCACGCCCTCGCGCACGCCGACTGCCAAATCATCCTCCTTATGGTCGTTGAATACATAGTACTTTTCCAGCTTAGAGGTATCAAAATAGACGTTTCCGCCGGCAAGATAGGCGAAGCCCTTCTCCAGCAGGGTGCCGATCATGTGGATATACTCGTCGATGCAGTTGGTCGCAGGCTCCACCACATCCGGCGTTTTAATATTCAGCTTACCACAGTCCGCAAAAAACGCATCGGTATAGTATTTTGCGATCTCCATGACGCTCTTATGCTCACGTCTGGCGCCCTTGAGCATCTTGTCTTCACCCGTATCGGCATCCGAAGCCAGATGCCCCACGTCCGTGATATTCATGACGCGCTTAACATGGTAACCCATATAGCGCAGGCTCTTTTCCAGCACATCCTCCATGATGTAGCTGCGAAGATTGCCAATGTGTGCATAGTGGTAAACCGTCGGTCCACAGGTATACATTTTTACAATATCCGGATGGTTCGGAACAAAAAGCTCCTTTTTATGGGTCAGGGAATTGTACAGGTACATCGTTATTGATCCTTCCTTTGTTCTGCCAGCTGTTCCAATTGTTCAAACAGGTAATCCAGCTCTGCACGGACGGGGTCGGGTGTGTGGATATGATCCAGTTTTTCTCCGTTCAAACGCACCACACGCCCCGGAACGCCCACGACGGTAGAGTTAGGCGGGATTTCATTTAACACAACAGAATTTGCCGCAATGCGGACATTGTCCCCCACCGTAAACGGACCCAGTATCTTTGCGCCGCAGCCAACCATGACATTGTTGCCAAGCGTTGGATGCCGTTTCCCGCGTACTGCGCCGGTACCGCCGAGCGTCACGCCCTGATACAGCAGACAGTCATCTCCTATTTCCGCCGTGGCACCGATTACGATGCCCGTACCGTGGTCGATCACCAGACGCCTGCCAATTTTCGCCGCAGGATGGATCTCGACGCCGGTACGCCTGCGGGCGATCTGGGAGATCCATCTGCCGATAAACCTCATTTTATGCGAATAAAACCAGTGCGCGATACGATAATAGATGGTCGCATGCAAGCCATTATACAGACAAAACACTTCAAACTTGCTGCGAGCCGCCGGATCGTTGCGCTGGTATGCCTCTATGGTTTCTTTTAACCGCATTCTCTCGCCTCCATACAAAAAAGCCCGCCTCTGAATTTCCTCAAGAGGCGGGCATAAGCTCGCGGTTCCACTCTGATTTCTTACTCACTGCCTTGCGCGGCAAACGGGGTCTCCCCTGCGCTCACGGACGCACTTCACAAATGCTGTCGCCGCCTCCGCTTACAGCCTGTGACGGAGACTCTCTGATGCTGTCCCAAATGCTACTCTTTCCGGTCAACGCGCATATTGATTTGCTTCAGTATATTAACATCTTGAGCAAAATGTGTCAAGAGCTGTTTTTTTCACCTTTGACATCGAAATAGTCATAGCTGAGGGTATTCCACGAGGCACTCAGCTTAGC
>CAMGMW010000279.1 GCA_946059285.1 uncultured Clostridia bacterium | reverse complement strand
TTCTCAATTTTGCAAGTTTTCTTGCGTTTTACCAAAATCAATTACGCGTATTTCCGTTTCTTTTTTCGCGACGCGCCGACAAAACTTCCGATGGTTCCGGTGACAAGCACCGTGCATAAAATACTCCAGATATTTCCGTAAGCCACTCCAAAGAACAGCAGATTTCCGAGCAAAAGCATGGCTGCATAAAACAGTGTTGTGAAGATTCCCCATAGCATTTTCTTTTCCTTCATCCTCACGGCCGTCAAAACGCTGGCAATCATGGTTACGATCGCGGCAATAACCGCGGCGACCAAGGTCATCGCGCTTTCTGGCAGACCTCCCGAAAGCATGATTCTTCCTGCCGCCAGTGCGAGCAGTAACGTCAGGACCGGCAGAAGAAGCCATGTCTGCCACAGTACCCTCCCTTGCTTTGCCGGTCGCTTTCCGTTTACTTCTTTTCGTTTCATGATTTGTCCCTCCCGGTATTTGTTTGTACAACCTATGCCGTGTTCCGTTCTTTCATTCTGGAGATTCTGATTTTGCATATAAAAACCGCCCTGCCTCAGCAGGACGGTTATCTGCAATTCATATTGAGTTTCAGCGCCCGGCTTTCTTATCAGCCTTTTTCTGCGCCTTTTCCTTTGCTTTTTCTTCTTTTCTCTTCTTTGCCGCGGCCGCCGCATCAGCGCGTGCCTTCTGCGCGTTCTCCTGTGCCGTGTTGTTCGTCATCACGGACCACTTAGCAAGCTCCATACGGACACGATCCATGCTCGTTTCGATGACAATGTTATCGCCTTTCACGTCGACGATCTTGCCGACGATGCCACCGATGGTTGTGATTTTGTCGCCTGTCTTGAGAGAATTGCGAAGCGCTTCCTCTTCCTTCTTCTTTTTCTTTTCGGGGCGAATGATCATGAAATAGAAAACCGCAACCATGACCACAAGGATAATTATTGTGCTATACTCCATTGTGTTTCCTCCAGTGTTTTAAATCATGTATATTATACAGGGTGTTTTCCTGCATTGCAAGGGGGAAATTTGTTATTTTTGTAAATATATCTAATCATCCGCTCGCATGGAGAGCCGTTCGGAATACCGTGTGCGGAACGCTTCAAAGTTGCCCTCATCCAATGCATTGCGAATACGCTCCGCCAGCTTATTATAAAAATACAGGTTGTGCATGACGGAAAGACGCATCGCCAGCATTTCCTCCGCCTTAAACAAATGTCGCAGATACGCCCGTGAATACCGTCTGCATACGGGGCAATCGCATTCCGGGTCGATTGGGCGCAGGTCACGCTCATATTTTGCGTTTTTCAGATTAACCGTACCGGACCATGTAAACAGCTTTGCATGCCGTGCATTGCGCGCCGGCATCACACAGTCAAAGAAATCCACACCGCGCGCTACGCCCTCAATGATATTCGACGGCGTACCGACCCCCATCAGATACCGGGTTTTTTCCTTTGGCATATGTGGCTCCAAAGCATCGAGAATTTCGTACATCGTTTCCGTGCTCTCCCCTACCGCGAGTCCGCCGATCGCATAGCCGGGAAGGTCAAGCTCCGCAATCATCTGCATATGTCGGACACGCAGATCTGCATAGGTGCCGCCTTGATTGATGCCCCAAAGCATCTGTTTGGGATTGACCGTATCGGGAAGCTGATTTAGCCGCGCGTTTTCCGCCTTACAGCGGACCAGCCAACGGTACGTGCGCTCTATAGAGTTCGCCACATAATCATACGGCGCAGGATTCTCAATGCACTCGTCGAACGCCATACAGATATCCGAGCCAAGATTTGACTGGATCTGCATACTTTCCTCCGGACCCATAAAAATCTTTCGGCCGTCGATGTGGGAAGCAAAATAGACCCCTTCTTCTTTGATCTTTCGCAGGCTCGCCAATGAGAAAACCTGGAATCCACCGGAATCAGTTAAAATTGGGCCATCCCACGTCATGAATTTATGAAGTCCACCCAGATCATGCACCAGCCTGTCGCCGGGACGCAGATGAAGATGATACGTATTGGAAAGCTCCACTTGGCATCCAATGTTTTTTAGATCGGCAGCGCTGAGTGCGCCTTTGATTGCGCCTTGCGTACCGACGTTCATGAATACCGGCGTCTGCACCGTACCGTGCGCGCAGCTAAACTCTCCGCGCCTCGCTTTTCCTTCTGTCTTAATGATGCGAAACATAGCGTCCTCCCAATCAGTCAATCAGCATAGCGTCTCCAAAGCTGAAAAAGCGATATTGCTTTTTCACAGCTTCCTCATAAGCGCGAAGCACAAATTCACGACCCGCAAAAGCGGAAACCAGCATGATCAGGGTGCTTTCCGGCAGATGGAAGTTTGTGATCAATGCGTCCATTGCCTTAAAGCGATAGCCGGGATAGATGAAAATGTCTGTCCATGCAGACTTTTCACAGAAGCTGCCGTCCTCTTCCGCTAGAGACTCCAGGGTACGGCAAGAGGTCGTTCCGACGCAGATGATTCGACCGCCTTTGCTGCGGACGTCATTGAGAATCCCCGCGGTCTCTTCTGAGATCATGCAAAACTCTGCGTGCATATGATGGTCCGTAATTTCCTCTGTTTTAACCGGGCGGAAAGTGCCTAACCCCACATGCAGTGTTACAAATGCGAGGCGGACTCCCTTCTTTTCAATTTCCG
>CAMGMW010000278.1 GCA_946059285.1 uncultured Clostridia bacterium | reverse complement strand
GCCAGTCCAGCGTTTCATCGTCGCGGCTGTCGCCAAACCACACGCCGCCGAAGTCTCCGGTGATGATGACCACATCGTCCTTCGTCATGTTTGCTTGTTCCGGGAAGCATTCCGATTGGAAACGCCGGAAGTTTCCGTGACAGTCGCCAGTCACATAAATCATGCGAATTTCCTCCTCTTAGGTTGGTCTACGGTCTGTTCGATTTCTACGCCGTTGCGGAAGGTGACCTTGATGCGGTTGCCTGCCAGAACGGTGACCTTTTCCAGCATCTGATAGACTACGCCATCGTCCCACTCTGTAATTCCCATGGTCACCGCGGTCATTGCCGAGGCTGCCGCATGGATACGGCGACCGATCTGCTCCTGCTCCTGCCGGATACTGAGGATAGCGGCCTTTCGGCGTTTCAGTTCCTCCATTGTGGTGGAGATGGCACGGAAACGCTCGGCGTATTCGTCCACGTCACCATTTGCCGCCTCTGCCAGAAGCATATCGAACTGTTTTCCCAACTCCGTGACCGCTCGGTCAATGTCTCCGAGGCTCATGCTTTCACCGGGGACCGGAGCCAATTCCTGCTCCATCGCATCCACAAGCTGGTCCGCCAGCACCTTGCGCCCCGACATGGAGGCGTTGATGGCTGCCAGCACCGCCTGCTGGAGCGGCGCTTCGTCCAGCGTCGGAGATTCTTTGCAGTATTTCTTGCCATAATCCAAGCGGCTGCTGCAGCGCCATACGGCACGTTTCTCACCGTGCTGCGTCCACACCACTCTGCGGTATGCCGTGCCGCACTCACCGCAGAACAGCAGACCGCTGAGCGCGTACTTGCCGCTGTAGCGGCTCATACCTGTGGGGGCGCTCTTTTTCGTGCCGCCGGTCTGAGCCCGACGCCGCGCCAGCTCCATCTGCACGGCATCGAACTGTTCCCGAGAGATGATGGCCTCATGGTGATTCTGAATCAAATACATAGGCAGCTGTCCGGTATTACGGATGACCTGCTTGCTGATGCAGTCCCGAATGAAGGTCTTTTGGAGCAGGACATCACCGCAGTATTTTTCATCAGAGAGGATCGTCCGCAGGTTGGAGGTCATCCATTCCGTAGTTCCTGCCGCATTCTTAAAGCCTCCTGTTTCCAAGGTTTCCTTGATATTGCGCAGCGTCTGACCGGATAGGTACAGCTCGTAAATTTTTCGGACAGTCTCTGCCTGCTCTGCGTTGACCACCATCTCTCCGTCAGGTCCTTTTTCGTACCCCAGCAGGGTCTTATACTGGATGTTTGCCTTTCCCGTCCGCATCGCCTGATGCTTGCCCCACTTGACGCGGGAGGATATCCCTTCGCTTTCGGACTGTGCGAAGGCGCCGTGGATGGTGATAAGGAATTCGCTCTCCGGATAGATGGAGTTGATGTTCTGCTCCTCGAAGATGACCGGGATGCCCATGCTGCGCAGCTCGCGGGTATAACTCAGGGTGTCCACGGTGTTGCGGGCGAAGCGGGAGACAGATTTGGCGAGGATCATGTCGATCTTGCCCTTCCTGCACTGCCGGATCATGCGAAGAAAATCCTTGCGCTTGCAGGCGGAGGTACCGGTGATACCCTCATCCGCGAAGATATCCGCCATCGTCCAGTTGGGATTTGCCATGATCTTTTCCGTGTAGTATGCTTTCTGGTTTTCATAGCTTCCAAGCTGCTCGTCCTTTTTCGTGGACACGCGACAGTATGCGGCTACTCGGAGATTTTTCTTCTTTTCCTGATCCTGCGGCGATTCCTCCTTTGCAGGGATGATAATGACCTTCGGTTCAGGGAGGGTCTGCGTCATGCATCATCACACTCCTCTAAAACTTGATTGTTTTTCAGCAGGACTTTGACCGTCTTACTGCCATACGTGATTTTCCGGACACTCTGCCGCAGAAGGTTCGCATCCAACTCTTGCATCTTTGCCTGCCGTCCGAAGATGCTGCGGAGCCGGTGGGCTTCGTATTCCTCCCTCTCTACGCTCACAAGGGTCAGTACCGCCAACTCCATTGCCTTTTGGCGCGCGATTTCTTCATCCACAGGAGGTGTCTGCAGCAGCTTGTCCAGTTCCAGCCGGCGTTGCCTGATGTCTTCCGTGGTGGGAACACCGGATGATTCTATCTTAATGAGCTGCGGATCATCGACCACCTGATTCAGTATCTTGAGGACTCTTCGTGCTACGCTGTCGGGTACGATGCCGCCGCACAGCTTGCGCAACTCCTTTTGCGCAGGTGTCTGCTTATACTCAGGGCGCATCTCTTTTCTGCGTTCCTGGGCAGCGTGGAATTGCTCCGTCGGGATGAGCGCAGGAAAATACTTCTCACCAATGTATCGGTCATCCTCTAAAATCCGTGCTACCATATTTTTGTTCCAAGGCTTGCCCACATCGTAGGGAACATCCTCCGTCTGAAGCTGCTCGGCAAGCTGCTTGAAGGAGGCTCCTGCGAGATATTGCAGGTAGATGCTCCGTACCGTTTCCGCCTCCTGCGGCTGCGGTACGATCTCACCTAATTCCATTTTGTAGCCGAATGGCTGTTTTCGGTTTCCCATTATCTTTGTGTCCTTTCTATTTTTTCTGTGACCTCCAATCCATTGAGAAGCCGGAAGCACAGTGTTTCATTGTCCTCGACCACGATTTTCTCGACCAGGTCGCTGAATAGCTGCTCATCGAAGTCATCCA
>CAMGMW010000277.1 GCA_946059285.1 uncultured Clostridia bacterium | reverse complement strand
GGAGGCAAAGCAGCACTCATTGGCGGCAAAGGCGCCGTCTGTGGCAAAGCTGTCCGTGGGGAAATGATAGTTGCCGTTCTCGTCGATGATCTCATAGTCATCCACGGTAAAAGAGAAACCGTAACTATAGCACTCCCCGCTGTAGCCCTGATCATTCCCCGCCGGCCAAGTCTTTGTCGGGATGGATACCTCCCACTGTCCGCCGTTTAGGCAGGAGCTTTCCGGAGCATCCGGATCAAACGTGTTCTTTGGACCCTGGCTGCCGGCAATGGAGAGCGTGCCGTTATGGATCGTCATATCGCGTCCCAGGTTGCCTGTTGTTTCCGCACCCGTGGTCCAGTCCCAGAGCAGCGGCGTTGTCCTGGTGGGATAGTAGCTGCCGCTATAATTGTATGCGTGTAGTTCCTCGCGCACGGTCGCATCCGCGCTAATCTTCCAATATCCATTTGAAAAACTGCTTGCGATCGTGCCCACTGGGATCTCAATGCCCTTGATCCCTTTTTCCTCGGAGTCGCCCAACAGCTCCAGCACAACGCTGATTCCGAACATCCGACCGTCAATTTGGGTCGTCCCGTAGATATTTTGGATCAGCTCCTCTTTCATTGTTCCGTTCCCGGTAGAGAAGTCATACGTTCCCAGAGTGTTTTCCACCTGGCTCATATTAAATCCATTCTCGTTAAACTTCAAACGTAAAGCAACGCCGTATTTCGCAGAAACGGCAACCGCCTCCGCCGAAAGCATTGTCACGCCCTCTGGCTTCGCGCCATTCTCGTCCGGCTCCCATGCGGAAAAAGCCGCCGTCAGCTTCTCCGTGTTTGCCATGCCCATGACTTCCACCGTGAAAGGCAGCTCACCGGAAGATTCGCTGCCCGCCGGCAGGGTATACTCGCCTGTCAGGATGACCTGCTCCCCTGCCGCCGTCTGACTTGCGCTTTCCAGCCAGCTCATTTGATCCAGCCGGAATTTTGCTTCGCGCAGGGAGCAGCTCTTCGGAGTATCGTCCGCAGCGGTACGGCTCAGCGTCGCTTCAATCTTTATCGTACCGCCGCTTTCCGCCAGCGCGTCGGAGACAGTATATTCTACCAAATATGTAACGGTGTCAAAGGTGCGAACGATCTTATTGCTGTCAGACGCATCATTGCCCTCGGAATTATCCGCGTCAAAGGGCATCGTACCATCGATGATACTGCCCATTTCAAGCTTGACTGTTTCCGGACTTGCACTGCGCATCGACGGCGCCGCGCCAAGGAGCATCTCCCCCGCCAGGCTGGCCAGTTTCTCATCCTGTGTCGGTTCCATGGCAAGGTCCTTCGTGTCTCCCGACTCCGACGCGGTCGCTGTCTCGCCGCCGTAACAGGCGTCTGTATGCGTATGCTCAGTCTTTTCGCAGATATAACGGTACTCGTAGCACGCCTGTGTATGTACATGCCCTTCCGCTGTCTCGGCCTGCTCAGACGCCTGTGTCGGTTCGAGTTCTTCCGTTGGCTCCGTCTCCACTGTCAGTTCAGCCAACAGAAGGTCTTCCTCGCCGCCTTCCGACGGATCACTGTTGGTGCTCTCCGCCGTGGCTTCCTTCTCCGTGCAGATTAAAATCGCTTCTGTGCAAGCTTCTGTATGGATATGCTCCTCCAATGTGCAGGTCAAATCATCGGTAATGGCAATACCCGTCAACTTCAATGCCCAAAATACGCCGCCAACGACTACCAGTGAACAAGCCACGACAACCGCGGTCAGTTTCCGCCGGGCAGACTGATTTGCCTTCAGGGATTTCATGATTTTCTGATACAATTCCTGCATAACCCTCGCCTCCAAAACTACTTGCTCATCATATCTGTTTACTGAAAAATCCCAATGTCGGACAAAGGCCAGATTCGCATGACCACGCGTCCGATGATTTGGTCGCTCTTAATGCAGCCGATTGCGCTGCTGCGGCTATCGATGGACGTGGAGCGGTGGTCGCCCAGCACAAACCATCGCCCGTCCGGCACTTGATACGGGAATTCGATATCGCAGATGCCGAGACTTTTTTCCGAAATGTACGGTTCGTCTAAGGGAACACCATTGACGTACACCGTCCCGTTTTCGTCCACCTCGATATAGTCACCCGGCTGCCCGATCACTCGTTTCAGCAGAATCTTACTCTGATAGTAGAAGCCGACCATCTCACCCGTTTCAAAGGAATCCGACTTTTCCATCACAATAATATCGCCGTCCACCAGCGTCGGCTCCATGCTTGAGCCGGATACCTGCAGGATCGGCAAAAACAACGTTGCTACCAGCACCGCCGCTGCGGCGACCACTAATAATATACTAAGCGTGCTGCGCACCGCACGCAGATATTGCTTCTTATGCTTTAAATTCTCGCGTTCCGCCTCCACCTGCTCAATGGTAGGAAGTGAAGTGATTTTTTTACTCATGTATTTCTTCCCCGGTTACTTTGCTTTCCTCAGCATAATCTGGCGCTGTATTTGCCTGCAGCTCCGTCTTTGCACGCAATGCGTTCAGCTTCTCCTGTATCTCACGGTCGCTACGTGCGTGCAGAATGTCACATTCCCGCTGTGCCTGCACAATCATGGCATCCGCCTGCTGCTGTGCTTTTGCCAGGATCTCCTCCGCATTTGCGTTCGCCGATTGGATTTCCCGCAAATATCGGTCCGCCGCAGCCTGCGCCGTTTCGAAGATTCCGCTCA
>CAMGMW010000276.1 GCA_946059285.1 uncultured Clostridia bacterium | reverse complement strand
CGGTGAGAAATTGATAAAGGGCGATAAGTTCTGCCGTGAATGCGGTACGCCTGTGTTGCAGTAAAATGTACAGATAAATTCCAGTTCGCAGGCGTGTTGAGTCATCGTCAAAAACCCTTTAGGAACGAAAGGGCGCACTTCTATGCTCTCCTGCCGGGAGTATCGTGCGTCCGGCAGAGCTTTATTCTCTGTCAGCAGAAAGCTGCTTGACCAAGAATGTTGCGTCACCTCGTTCCGTCAAGGTGGCTACTTGTGCCGCTGAAAAGCGGCTATCCCCTGTGGACTAGCTGTCCACAAACGGTTTGAAAAACCGTTCGCTGCCAGCTAGTTTGAATATCATACAAAAATAATCCTACGTATGATCGAAACATACGTAGGATTAACTGTTTTACGGGCACCGCCCTATACTGCGGCGGTGTTCTTTGCATGGAAGGTCAATCCCTTCGGGAAGAAGAAGCGGATCGCCCGCGGCACGATCTCGAACGTCGCCCTCCGCGCCATCAGCAGCTCACCGTCCAGATTGATCTCGCTCTCACGGTCGCATTCAATCTCGACCCGCCTGCAGCGGAAATGGTGGATCAGGTCGGGATATTGCTGGAACAGACCGTTTTTATACTTTCCGATGATATTCGCAACAGTCAGGCGGGACGCCTTCGCGACCAACAGTACATCCAGCAGCCCGTCATCCGGCTCCGCAATGGGGACCGGATTAAAGCCGCCGCCATACCAGCGTCCGTTCGCGATACAGATCAGCGTCTGCCGCGCATCAAATGCCTGATCGTCGATATGTACCACATAGGGGCGGTGGATCCCCTTGACGATATTGGCCGCGGCGGACAGCGCATACGCGCCTGAGCCGCTGACGAGCGGCAGCCATTTGTATTTTGCAACCTCCGTGCCGATTCGTGCGTCAAAGCCCATCGAGCAGATGTTCATGGAATAGAACTTATTCTGACAACAGATCAGGTCAAAGGTTGCCTCCTCGCAGTCCAGCAGCCGTTCCAGTGATTTAAATGCACTTGGATCTGAAAAGATCCTTACAAAGTCGTTGCCTGAACCGCCGGGGAAATGGGTTACCGCCGCGTTATCAAAACCGACCGCGCCGTTGACCACCTCGTTGAGCGTGCCGTCGCCGCCGCAGGCATAGATTCGAATGGGTTCCCCGGTTGCGGCCGCCGCCTGTGCAATTTTTGTACAGTCTCCCGCCGCACGAGAGACAAGAATCTCGTAGTCAACACCCTTTGCATCACAGGCGCCACGGATTTTCTGCGTAAATTCGCCGGTCTGGTCATATTTTCCTGCCGCTGGATTGATAATGAATAAATGCTTCATATCTCTGTCACCTTAATAGTACATATAAATATTGCATTGGAGTCTGCCGTTGTAGAGCTTTCGTTTCTTGGTCGCCTGCTTGCCGAAATAATGCTCAAATTCCGGCTCGGAAGAAATGATATATTTATTCCATCGATCGGCGAACCGCAAATGCCGTCCGAAGGCGCGCATCAGCTGCTGCGCCTGTCGCTGCTCCAGCATCCGCTCACCATAGGGCGGGTTGCAGACGATTACGCCGCTTTCTGCCGGCAAACTGAGCTTTGTCGCGTCCGCCTCGCGGAAGTCGATATACTTCGCAACGCCGGCTTTTTTTGCATTTGCAATGGCAATGGACAGGCTGTTCGGATCAATGTCCGTACCGAGAATGCGGTATTCTCCCCGGTATTCCATATCCTTTGCCTCCGTCCGCGCCTGCGCCCAGACCTCCTGCGGCACACACGCCCAGCGCTGCGCACCAAACTCCCGGTGCAGTCCGGGGGCACGGTTCAGTGCGGCAAGCGCCGCCTCAATGACAATCGTGCCGGAGCCGCAAAAGGGATCCCAGAAGAAGTCCCGTCCGCGGTAGCGCGACAGATATACGAGCGTCGCCGCCATCGTCTCGTGCAGAGGCGCGTCATTGCCCACGGCGCGGTAGCCTCGCTTATGCAGCGAAACGCCGGAGGTGTCCAGAAAAACCTCGCAGATATCCTTCATGATCGAAAAGCGGAGCTGATATGTCTCTCCTGTCTCCGGCAGCCAACTCATCGCGTATTTTGCGCCGAGCCGATCCACCGCCGCTTTCTTGGCGATGGACTGACAATCCGGTACGGAATGCAACTGCGAATCCAGGCTGTAGCCCTTGACCGGGAAAGCTCCGTCCCTGGGGATAAACCGCTCCAGCTCGATCGCCTTCACGCCCTGATATAGTTCTTCAAAACTTCGGGCAGGAAAACGCGCCAGAAGGATCATCACGCGCTCACCCATCCGCAAGCGGACGTTTGCTCTTGCCATATCCGCAAAATCGCCTTCAAAGAAAACCCGGCGGTCCTCCACGCGGACATTTTCCATGCCCATCCGGCGCAGCTCATCGCCCACCGGTCCCTCCAGTCCAAACAGACATGGCACCGCCATTGTCAATCGTTCCATAGATACCTCGTGTTTTTTGTATAGATTGTCGAAAATATAATCATATTATACCGAAGAACAATACGCTTTGCAACGTGAAATCCTTAAGGAAGCTCTGATTCAATCGGCGAGAGGGACAGGCGAGAGATTTTGCGGTGGAAAAAGGCGCGAAAACGCAGGAATACTTTGTGTATTTCAAGTTTGAGCAACGCTTTTCCGACGCAAAAGATCCGCATAGCCCCGATGGCGCATTGATTCAGAGGT
>CAMGMW010000275.1 GCA_946059285.1 uncultured Clostridia bacterium | reverse complement strand
AGGCTGGTGCTTCTCGTTGCAGTGCTGGTGACGGCGTTGAGCGGGAAAGCAATCTCTCCTTTCTGATTGGGTTTTACGTCCTTGTAGTTCACGATCCGCGTGATTTTGCCAACGGAGGCGTCAAATTCCTTGATGCCGTAGGATATCGTTCCGTTCGTGGTGTCGCGCATTTGGACGGAATAGCTCTGGTCGGACGGTACATAGACCAGAATTTCATCATCGTTGCTGATTTCTGTGCAGATGCCGCCGGAAATCACCTTGGGTGTCATGCGATTGACCTGTGCCACCAGCGTACCTTTGCTGTTGTACACACTGAGATCGGTGGAGGTGCCGATACGCAGGATGCGGTAGCTTCCGTTGGAATAACCGGTTGACGCACCGCTGACATAGTTGGAATCGAAGGACTGCATCCATGCGAGGCAAAGGGTCGGCTGGTGTGCGCCCGCAACGCCGGAGACGTTGGCAATCAGGGTCATTGTCAGATTCGGATGGTCAACGATGAAGCCGATGAGCACCTTGACGACTGCTTTGGCGAAGGCCTTTGCTTCCGCAGCGGTGATGGTGGAAAGGTTATACTTACGCTGGGCGTCAAGGAAGCAATTCGCGATCATTTCAATCAATCCCGAGTCCTCTTCGGCATTGGAGGAGAAGATTGCCTTCAGAATCAGGTCACTCAGGTTGTCCTCAAGATTTTGAATGAAGAGTTCCTTGACCTTCTGCCACTGAGCACTGTCCGCGCCGAAGAAGGTGGCACACAGGTCCGTAATACCCTGCTGGAAATTCTTGGTATAGTTGCTGCGGCTTTTGAATTGCTCCTGCACAAGCTTACGGAATACGGTATCCAAAAAAGCGCCCTGACCGGTGGTGTCGTTCGGCTGCTCATAGAAGCCGATCCGCCGATTGCGCAGCGACAGCTCAAATTTCCACATGGTGAAATTGTCTACCGTATAGGTCTTATCCGCCCTGCCTAGAAGCGTCAGACGGGAAAGCATTGCTTTCTGATAGGTGGAGTAATTGGATGTGGATTCTTTGGTGGGGAGGAATTTATCCACGCCATAGCGTCCAAACCCCATATCGGCAGGCGCAACCTTCGTTACCAGATCGGTGGAGTTGATAATGTTGAAGATGTTGTTGTAGGTGGAAGAATGCGGCGATTGGCTTTCCAGCGCACCCGCGGGGCACTCGAAGCAATAGGCATAGATATTATTCCGCTTCAGTGAGATTCCGGGCAGTGCCGTTGTAAGATTCTGATCCAGCTTTCCCGCCAGAAGGTTTGCCGTCGCTGCCGCGCGGCTATAGCCCGTGATCCACAGTTTGACATTCCCGGTAATATTCTGTGACTTGACATAGCTTTTCAGGAAGCTCAGTGCTTTTTCTCTTGCGTCCTTGAAGCCGGCGTGCTCCCCGCTGGAGCCGATGGTGAAATTGCTTGCCCATTCCTTTTCATAACCGGCGCCGCGGATCGCCAGTGCAATCAGGGTATAGCTTGTCGATCCGACCTGAATGGTCTTTTCCCCCACGATCACGCCGATGGAATCGCGTGTCGGCTTCTGGGTGTAGGCGTCGTTATATTGAATGTTTATAAAGCCGCATTCTGTCAGAAGGTTTTTTGCGTTCATATACTGCTCCGAATAACCCTTCCGGTTGCTGGCAAAGGCGGACATGGCGAGACTCAGGGACATCGTTGCAAGCGATTGATTGAAGACCGACGCGCTGTTTTTGAAATAGGAGTCTTTGTAGTAGTATAGCGCACTGTAGTCCGTGGTTTCGCCGTCAGCGTAATAGAACCTGCCGTTTTTTGCGGTAACCGATGCTGTAGATGTGGATACTGCCGCTTCTGCCGACAGACAGAGGGACATCATCATCACGATAGCCAGCAGCAGTGCAATCCATCTTCTCATTTTAATCTTGCCCACTCTCTTTCCTGCATGATTTTGAAGGAAAATGCAAAACCTGATCTGATATTAGATTACACGAAAACGGCGCCGATGTCAAATCGTTCTAATATGTTACATTACACAAAGACCTTGGGGTAGGAAATATTTGGAGAAGCGCACAAAAATGCCGCGCCAAAACCGGCATTTTGCCCATATATGCCCCGGATTGGTATGCTACAAAATGTGCGAATTTTTTTTGAATTTTCAAGAAAAACGGTTGAATTTTAAGACGGTTTATCATAGAATAATCGAGGCGGAGTTTTGGAGCGGTCACCGCGAACTCAAATATCAACCGGCTCCCCGAAGGACCTATGCTGAACGTTGTGCTTGTTGCGCCGGAGATTCCTCAGAACACCGGCAATATTGCCCGCACCTGTGCCGCCACGGGCAGTGTGCTGCATCTGGTCAAGCCGTTGGGCTTTGATATTTCGGATGCTGCAGTCAGGCGTGCCGGTCTGGATTACTGGCATCTGGTGGATGTGCGGGTCTATGAAGATCTGGACGATTTCTTTGCTCGTAACGAGGTGCGGCAGATGCGTCTGTTTTCCACCAAGGCGCCACGCGCCTATACGCAGGCGGAGTATGACGACGGATGCTATTTGTTTTTCGGGCGCGAGACCAAGGGTCTGCCGGAGACGTTCCTGGACGCGCATTTTTCTGACTGCGTCCGCATTCCCATGCGGGAGGAAGCGCGCAGTCTGAATCTCAGCAATTCGGTTGCTGTGGGTGTATTTGAAGCCCTGCGCCAATTAGAGTTCCCTCATTTAAAGGATTTC
>CAMGMW010000274.1 GCA_946059285.1 uncultured Clostridia bacterium | reverse complement strand
AAATTCATCGTTCAGCAGCTTCTCTGCATCTCGCAGAAGCTGATCATCGCCGGTACGAAGATGCTTTCCGGCGCTGCGCAGCTGCTGCCGTCGAAGATAGAGCGTGCGGATCATCCGTACCACATTACAGCGGTCACCACTGGTCAGAATCCTGCTGAATTCCAGCTTGCGCTCATTCGGATCTTCGATCCACGCAATCTCCTCCCGCGTTACCTGACGGATCAGTGCGTCGATCTCCTCCGCCGAGAGCACCTGACGCATTCGGTTCAAAAGGGTCGCATTGTCCATCGGGACATAGATGGTGGCTCCGTCCCGATAGACCGGTTTCAGGACATAGTATTCACTTTTTTTCTTGCCAACCTTCATTTCCTGAATCTCTGTGATCCGGCAGACGCCCTCCGTACCATACAGCACAGTCTGACCGACTTCAAACATACTTCTGCTCCCCTTTCCAATCCCTATTACTTATAATTATACCATATTTTTCTAAGAATTGTCATGGGCAAAATCCACAAATCTGTAAAAAAGGAGCCTCTGCACAACTTTTTCACTGTGCAGAGGTTCCTTTTCTTCCTTTATTCTACGACTTGGTAGCCCGCGTCTGCCACCGCTTTTTTCAAGGCGGCATAATCCGCGCTCCCGCTTACTGTCGCGCACTTATTCTCCAGGCTTACCTCTACCGTTTCTACACCGGGAACGGCACGGAGCGCTTTCTCCACATGTGCCTGACAGTGTCCGCACATCATACCTTCAATTTTCAGAACCATTTTGTTCTCTCCTTTCTCTTCTAAATCGTTTTTAATTTCTTTCGGTCTGAAAGAACGCAGTCGCAGTGCGTTGCCGACAACGCAGACCGAACTGAAGCTCATAGCAGCTGCGGCGATCATTGGATTCAAAAGTATGCCAAATGCGGGGTACAAAACGCCCGCCGCGATGGGAATTCCCAGCGAATTATAGAAAAACGCCCAGAACAGATTCATTTTGATGTTTCGAATGGTCGCACGGCTCAAAGAGATCGCTGTGGTAATGTCCATCGGATCGCTGCGCATCAGGACAATGTCCGCAGCTTCAATCGCAATATCTGTTCCCGCACCGATCGCAATGCCAACGTCTGCACGTACCAGCGACGGGGCGTCATTGATGCCGTCGCCAACCATTGCCACGCAGTGTCCACCCTGCTGGAGGGATACGATTTCATGCTCCTTGTGTGGGGGCAGTACCTCTGCGCTTACCTCGTCGATTTCCAGCTTTTGCGCGATGGCTTCTGCCACAGCGTAATTGTCTCCGGTCAGCATTTTTACGCGGAGCTTCATTTGATGCATTGCCCGCACTGCGCTAGGTGCCGTTTTTTTCTCCACATCCGCAAGCGCCAGCATGCCGAAATACCTTCCGTCCTCTCCTCCGCAAAAAAGCAGCGTTTTTGCCGGGAGGTGCTCTTTTGGAACATCGATTTCCTGCTCCCGCAAATATGCGTAGTTGCCGCAATAATAGCGTTTTCCCTCAATGCGGCAAGAGACGCCTTTTCCCGGCACGGCCGTAAAATCGTCCGTTGCCGGCAACGGAGCGTCACCCCAATGAGCAAGGACTGCCTTTGCAATCGGATGCTCGGAGGATTGCTCCATCGCCGCCGCCAGGCGGAGCAACTCCCGCTGCTCTATTCCATTCGGCACAATATCGGTAACGTATAGCTTCCCCTCCGTCAGTGTTCCGGTCTTGTCCAACACCACAGTATCCACATGATGCAGTGTCTCCAGTGCCTCCGCTGAACGGATCAGAATGCCGTATTTTGCTCCCTGACCGGTCCCCACCATAATCGCCACAGGTGTTGCCAAGCCCAACGCACACGGACAGGAGATCACAAGCACGGCAATGGCGGTGGAAAGCGCAAAGGATACGCCCTTACCAACGAGAAGCCAAACTATAAATGTGACCGCCGCAATCCCAATGACCACGGGGACAAAAATACCAGCCACTTTATCCGCAAGGCGGGAGATCGGCGCTTTTGAGCTGCCTGCCTCCTCCACCAGTCGGATCATCTGCGCCAGAGTCGTATCCTCGCCGACTTTATCGGCGCGGAACACCAGCGTTCCTGTCTGATTCATCGTCGCAGCGGCAAGCGGAGCACCCGGCTGCTTATGCACCGGCAGGCTCTCGCCGGTCAGAGCGCTTTCATCCACATCGGATTCACCCTCCGTCACTGTTCCATCCACTGGGACTCGTCCGCCGGGCTTCACCCGGAGCAGCTCTCCGGCGCGCACCTCTGCCGTCGGCACTTCGGTCCATTCCCCGTCCCGCCACACAAGCGCTGTCTGCGGCGAAAGATCCATCAGTGCCGCAATCGCCTCACCGGTCTTGCCCTTGGACTTCGTTTCGAAATACTTGCCGAGCGTGACAAGCGTCAGAATCATCGATGCTGACTCAAAATAAAGCTGGTGCGCCAGTTCCTCCGCCGTTTCCATATTGTTCGCGCCGATGGCAAGTGCAAGCTGTACCGCCACGATCACGCCGTAAATCAGCGCCGCACCGGAGCCTACTGCAATCAGCGTGTCCATATTCGGCGCGCCGTGGAACAGCGCTCTGATTCCTCTGGTATAATATGAATAATTCACAAGCACCACAGGCAGCGTTAATATGAGCTGTACCAGTGCCAGCCGGACGGCGTTTTGCGTTCCGTGCAGGAAATGCGGCAGTGGCAAGCCGATCATATGTCCCAT
>CAMGMW010000273.1 GCA_946059285.1 uncultured Clostridia bacterium | reverse complement strand
TTTCGGAATAGGCGCTTACGGACAGCGTCCCCTGCGGCAGCAGTCCGAGCACTATCGCCGCGAGGACCAGTATGGGTAGAATCCTTCGTTTCATGATATGTTCCTCCTTTATTCATTCAATCAAAACGGATATGACGGATATGCGAATGCGGGAAATGATTTTCACGCATCCCTTCTTGGGAGGGGACGGTCATAAACCGGCGCAGGAACTACCGACTGCGTACAAGCTTGTTCGTTCGTACCGTCTGCCGCTTATGCGGTCGGCGGAGACAGGTCCCGGACGTACAGGGGGTATTTCCTATTCTGATTTTACGATATTCTCGATGAAACGGGTCAGGATGGCGGCGACTTGCGCTCTGGTGGCGTTGCCCTGCGGGAGGAGGCAGCCGTCTGAGCCGGCGATGATGCCCTCAGCGACCGTCCACTGTATCGCATTCTCCGCCCATGAAGAGACCCTGCCTCCGTCGAGGAAGGAAAGCAGGCTGCCGCGCTCGCTTGTGTCGATGCCCTTCTGCTGCGCATAGCGGAACAATAGCGCCGCCATCTGTTCGCGGGTCAGTTCTCCCTCAGGGTCAAACCGGTTGCTGCCGACGCCGTTGACGACGCCGTTTGCCGCTGCCCATGCGACCGCCTCGGTATACCATGTTCCCTCCGGCACGTCGGTGAAGGTGTTCTCTCCCTCCGCCGGATTGCCCTCATAGCGCCACAGCAAGGTTACGAGCATGGCCCGCGTCATTGCCGTCTCCGGCTCAAAGGTCGTATTGCTTGTGCCACCGAACAGCCCATGGGCAACGACGTAGTCCACATAAAGATGATACCATTCCTTCGCGCTGACATCGCGGAATTTGGCACTTGGACAGTTCTTTCCTCCGTCGCAGGACGTTTCTGCCTGTTCCCCTGTTGCGGGAATGCTCTCCGTCCTCGTCTCTGCGCAGCGTTCACAGGTATAGGTCTTTTCGCCCCGCTCCGTTGCCGTCGGCGCTTTGGTAATCTCGCCGCCGTTCCAAAGATGTCCCAATGGGTCGGTAAAGCGGTCTTGATAGCTCTCTTGGCAGCGGATGCAGGTATGTGTGTTATAGCCCTGCGTGGTACAGGTTGGCTCCGTTACGACAATTTGCTCGTTATGACCGAGCGCCTCAATGGGGATTGTCAGCTTCTCTGAGCAGCGTGTGCAAGCCCTGACTGCCGTTCCTGCTTCGGTGCAGGTTGGCTCCTGCGTTGTGACCCATTCACCGAAGTCATGCCCCAGGCCGCTGACGTATCCGCCCTGATAGCTGTAGCCGCAATGGCAGGCATAGGTCGTATAGCCTTGCTCTGTGCAGGTCGGAGGGGTCACGGTCTCGGTATAGCTATGCCCTTTTGCAGGAAGGGATTCCGTTTTGGTTGCCTCGCAGCGCCTGCAGCGGAAAAGCTTCTCGCCCTTTTGCGTGCAGGTCGGCGTGGTGGTTACGGTACCCGCGTTCCAGTCATGTCCCAAGGCTGCGGTATAGGTATCCTGATAGCTGTTTCCGCAGGCGGTACAGGTGTGGGTCGTATAGCCCTGCGCCGTGCAGGTCGGCGGGGTCACGGTCCCGGTATAGCTGTGCCCTGTCGGCGGGAGGTATTCCGTTTTTTCCGTATCGCAGAGCGTGCAGCGGAAGACTGTTTCTCCCCACTCCGTACAGGTGGGCTGGGTCGTTATGGTACCGTCGTCCCATGTGTGGCTGACGACGCCGCTTTGCACCCGATAGAAGTTGTCACAGTAAATACATGTATAGACGGCGATCTCCCCCGAGGTGCAGTTTGCGGGAATGACCTCCGTCACTTCGTACTCGCAGTCGTGCGGCAGTGCCTCCCAGTGCGCGTAGAGCGTGTGATCATTCATCAGGGTAACAATGGTATCGGCGGTGATCTGTCCGCTGGTGCTGGTGTTGCCGTAATACTGTTGGTAGCGATACCAGCCGAGGAAGCGATAGCCGGACTTCCGCTGCGGCACCGGCAGTTCACCGTAGGGCTGCGCAAAGGTGCGGGTGAAGGTGAGAGCGCTGCTTTCCAGTGTGCCTCCGCTCGGGTCTAAGGTAATGGTGATTTTCGGCGCGTGGTTCTCGGGTGCGTCGGGGTGGTCTAAGGGGATCGAGAAGAATGCCGGCTTGGAATTTTGCGTCACATACCAGCAGACGGCATTGTTCCACACGATGGGCTTGCAGTCCGACAGGAGAAGATTCGCTTTGTAGATCTCGCTGACGGTGTTCCCCATATCGTCCATGAAAACGTAATGCAGCAGATCGTCCTCCGTCCAGAGCAGGAGGAAGCGGTCGCCTTGGATGGGCACGAGATGGGGCGTGGAAATCTCAATATCCGCGTCGCTGTCATAGCTCGTAATCCAGTGCAGGGTGGTGTCTGTGCTGCCGATATCACCCCTCGGGGTAACGCAGAGGAAAATATTGCGCTGCCCGCTGAAGGAGACGGAGCCATCCTGCACAATGGAATTGCCGGCGGTGAGGTAGGCGCTGTCCGACAGCTCGAAGGCACCTAAGCTTGCGCCCGTAGGATTGTAACCGGTGCTTCCGGTAAATTTCAAAAGATTGGTGTAGGTGCAGCTCCCGCTAAATATCTCCTGTCCGGCAGGCTTACCGTATTGGACGATCACAGCGGAGCGCGGATAGGCGTCGCCGTGGTTCAGCGTCAGCAGCTTGTCGCCGTCCGTCAGGACAAACTGATTGAAGGAGTGGCTGACGTAGCCATA
>CAMGMW010000272.1 GCA_946059285.1 uncultured Clostridia bacterium | reverse complement strand
GCTGATTCACCTGCGGAGACCGGTTTCGTGATGCCGGTGCGCCGCTCCTGATGCAGACCACCCGCCAATACCTGCTCCGTTCCGACAAAGCGTGCGCGTCGAATAATCCCCTCTCCGTACTTTTCCCGCAGGTCATCAACGGTATTGTCCAGCCGTGCTTTGCGCGCATAGGCTTCCGCGCTGACAACACCAAACAGATCGTATTGCCGTTCTCCCCGTTCCTCCAGCCGGCTTGCCTGTACGCCGAGCTGACGCAAGGGCGTCTGTTTATCCCATGCTTCGTCAAATATCCGGCAGGCGATCCGAAACAACTCCTCCGTGCTGTCCGTGGCGTTGGACAGCACAGACTGATGAGAGAAAGTGTGAAACTCCTTTGTCCTCAAGCTGACGGAAACGCAGCGCGCAGACTTTTTATCCTGCCGCATTCGCATTGCGACTGTCTCGCAAAGTGAGAGCAGAACGCGATAAGCATCGTCAGAGGCAGTAATATCCGCAGGCAGCGTGACGGAATTCCCATAGCCCTTATTTGCCTCCGGCTCTGCGGCTATGGTATCGCTAAAGCGGCCGTTTGCCGAATGCCACAGGGACAATCCGGGCTTATGCAGCTTTTTCAGCAGCATTTGCGGGTCGGCATGGGCAAGCTGCCCGATGGTGTCGATACCCAGAAGATGCAGTTTCCGCTCCGTGGCAGGTCCCACCATGAACAGATCACGCACCGGAAGCGGCCACAATTTCTTTTCCATCTCCCATGGGAAGAGCGTATGCACCTTGTTGGGCTTTTCAAAATCTCCCGCCATTTTTGCCAACAACTTATTCGAGGAGATTCCGATATTCACCGTAAAACCGAATTCGTCATAAATTTTCTGCCGCAGCATATGAGCGGCAGCGACCGGCGTGCCGTAAAGTCCTTCCGTGCCGGTCATGTCCATCCATGCCTCGTCAATGGAATATTGCTCCACCAGCGGCGATATCTCCCGGAGCAGCCGCAGCAGATGCCGCGACGCTTCCACATACAGGGGATAATCCGGCGGTATGACGACTAGATTGGGACATTTCTGCTGTGCCTGAAAAATCGGTTCCCCTGTCTTCACGCCGAATTTTTTTGCGGACGCACTTTTGGCCAGAATAATGCCGTGCCTGTTCTCCCGCTCTCCGGCAACAACGGAAGGGAGCTCACGCAGGTCCTCCCTTTCTCCGAGTATACGAACGCGGTATGCCGCACTCCAAGACAGAAAGGCGCTGTTGACATCCACATGAAAAATCACTTTTTCCATTTTAATATACCACCCGAAACAGCGTCCAACGAAGGGTTTTCATTGTATAGCGCAGTTCAAAGAGCGTTTCCTTTCCTTCAATCACCGCCTTGCAAAGATACTGCATGGCATCCACACCCGCGTATTGGATCGGTTTGTAGCAAACGACCTGACGGATCGCAACGGTTTGCAGGCAGTGCTCCTTATCCTCCAGACGGAACCGCAGCGGAGTAAGCGTGCCGTCCACCGCACAAAGAGAAATCATTTCAATTTGCAAATTTTCCATACCTCACACGCTCCCTGCAATTCCTTTTCTGTATTATATCAAACATATGTTCGAATTTCAAGTGATATTTTGCATTTGGAAAGGATTGCTTTATTGCACCCAATCTGGTATGATATCCATATAGAGCAGTTGATCCCGTAAAATCAATAAGACCCAAAAGTCCAAAAACAGCAGATGATCACACTTGGCGTCTGGTATGTCGCTCTCATTGCAGGCGGCATTTTAACTTTCCGGACGATCCCGCCGTTGAAAAGTAAAACAGGAAGCGTTCTTTCCGTCCGGATTGTTGCCGCCCTTGTCCGCGCAGGGATCATCCTCTGCTATAAAATAATTCATTTAGAAAATAAAAAGCAGGAGTTTCTATGATTCGATACCGCTGCCTCGTGCTGGATCACGATGACACCGTGGTGCGCAGCGAGGAAACCGTGAACTTTCCCTCCTTTCAGGAGGCGCTGTCCTTCCTTCGTCCGAAGGAGAAAATGACGCGTGAGGAATTTTCTTACGAGTGTTTTTTTACGGGATTTTTTGAGATGTGTCACGATAAATTTCATTTTACAGAGGAAGAACATCGTTGGCAGATGGACTTTTGGACGGAATATGTGCGCACCCATGTTCCTCCACCCTACGAGGGGATACGACCGCTTTTGCAGCGCTTTCGTGCGGAAGGCGGATTGATCTGCGTTTCCTCACATTCCGGCGTTGAAAACATCACACGCGACTATCAAACGCACTTTGGCTTTGTGCCGGATCAGATTTTCGGATGGGAGTTGGGAGAGGAAAAGCGCAAGCCGGCGCCCTATGCGCTGGAGGAAATCATGCGTATTTACCAACTCGCGCCAAAAGATTTGCTGATGGTGGACGATATGAAGCCGGGCTATATGATGGCAACGGCTTGTAACGTGCCGTTTGCTTGCGCCGGCTGGTCGCACAGTGATCCTCGAATTATGCACTTTATGCGGGAAAACAGTGATATTTATCTGGAAACAACCGCAGAATTGGGAAAAATTTTATTTGACGGGAAATAACCTTGACAGCAATGGTATAATAATATGAGAAGTCGGGAGGCGAGCCAATGGACACAAAGGGCGTGAAGATCATAGCGAAAAACCAGAAGGCGTTTCATGAATACTTTGTGGACGAACGCTTTGAAGCCGGCATTGAGCTGTCCGGAACGGAAGTCAAATCCATTC
>CAMGMW010000271.1 GCA_946059285.1 uncultured Clostridia bacterium | reverse complement strand
GGTAGCCGTGGTTTTTACAGACCGAATAGGTCGGGGAGATTGTGTAGTAGGGGAGTTTGTAGTTCTCCGCAATCTTGCGGACAAGCTTCGCGGCCGCCTCCCAGTCGGGCAGCTTCTCACCGAGAAAAGCGTGGAATACGGTGCCGGAGGTATACAGGGTCTGCAGCTCGTCCTGAATATCCAGTGCGGTGAAAATATCCTCCGTAAAATCGACGGGAAGATGACTGCTGTTGGTATAGTAGGGCGTGCCGCCGTCCTTTGCCGCGGTGATAATGTCGGGGTATTTTGCTGCGTCGGACTTTGCCAGACGGTAAGTAGTGGATTCGGCAGGCGTTGCCTCCAGATTATACAGATCGCCGTACTGCTCCTGGTAATCCGACAGCCGCTCACGCATATGGTTCAGCACCTGCTTTGTGAATTCCTGACATTTCGGATCCGCCATGCCTGCACGGATCCACTTGGCGTTCAGACCGGCCTCGTTCATGCCGACCAGCCCGATGGTGGAGAAGTGATTGTCGAAGCTGCCGAGATACCGCTTGGTATAGGGATACAGCCCCTCGTCAAGCAGCTTGGTAATGACGGTGCGCTTGATTTTCAGAGAACGTGCAGCGATGTCCATCATATGATCCAGCCGTTTGTAGAAATCCGCCTCATCCTTTGCAAGGTAGGCAATGCGCGGCATGTTGATGGTAACAACGCCCACGGAGCCGGTGCTTTCGCCGGAGCCGAAGAAACCGCCGGACTTTTTGCGAAGCTCGCGAAGATCCAGCCGCAGACGGCAGCACATGGAGCGCACGTCGCTGGGTTCCATTTCGCTGTTGATGTAGTTGGAGAAATACGGCGTTCCGTATTTTGCAGTCATTTCAAACAGCAGTTTATTGTTCTCCGTGGGAGACCAGTCAAAATCGCGGGTAATGGAGTAGGTGGGAATGGGGTACTGGAAGCCGCGACCGTTAGCGTCTCCCTCAATCATGATGTCAATGAACGCTTTGTTGATCATCGACATTTCCTCCACGCAGTCGCCGTAGGTGAACGGCTGCTCTTTGCCGCCGACGATGGCGGGGAGGTTTTTCAGGTCGTCGGGAACGGTCCAGTCCAGTGTGATGTTGGAGAACGGTGCCTGCGTTCCCCAGCGCGAGGGTGTGTTCACACCGTAGATGAAGGACTGGATACACTGCTTGACTTCTCTGTAACTGAGGTGATCCACCTTTACAAAGGGGGCAAGATAGGTATCAAAGGATGAGAATGCCTGCGCGCCCGCCCATTCGTTCTGCATGATGCCAAGGAAGTTGACCATTTGATTGCAAAGGGTAGACAGATGGCTTGCCGGAGAAGAGGTGATCTTTCCCGGCACGCCGCCAAGTCCCTCCTGAATGAGCTGCTTCAGGCTCCAGCCGGCGCAGTAGCCGGTGAGCATGGACAGGTCATGCAGGTGCAGGTCACAGTTGCGGTGCGCGGTGCTGATTTCCTCATCGTAGATCTCACTGAGCCAGTAGTTTGCGGTGATGGCGCCGGAATTGGAGAGGATCAGACCGCCGACGGAATAGGTGACGGTAGAGTTTTCTTTCACGCGCCAGTCCAGAACCTTCAGATAATTATTCACGGTCTCGGTATAATCGAGATAGGTCGATTTCATGTTGCGCAGCTTTTCGCGCTGCTTGCGGTAAAGGATATACGCCTTGGCAACACCCTCATAGCCGCCTCGGGACAAAACCGCTTCCACGCTGTCCTGAATGTCCTCAACGGCGACAAAGCCATCCTTGATTTTCGGAAGAAAATCTGCGGATACCTTGATAGCCAGAAAATCGATGATGTTGTCCGTGTATTCCGTTCCGGTCGCTTCAAAAGCCTTCCGAATCGCATTTGCAATCTTGCCGATGTCAAATTCTGCGATTTTCCCGTCCCTTTTGATAATTTGGTACATAATGCTCTCTCCTTTATTCCGTGCCCCGCAGTTGTACGGCAGGTACATATTCTTTGATCATTCCGGCAAAGTGCTGCATTTCTGCCACGGTGAAGGAGGAAAGACCCTCTCCCGCGATCAGCTTATCCTGCCTGCGAAATTGCTGCAAGTAGTATTCCTTTGCGCCGCGGATCCATTTCGCCGTATCCAGAATGTCCTGCTGAGTATGCAGCCCTTTGACAAGCGTCGTGCGGAATTCATATTCAACGCCGGATGTCATTAAAAACTCTTTGGATTCGCAGATGGCGGTCATGTCCGGCGAGACGCCGACGGTCTGCGCATAGTGCTCCGGTGCGTTCTTGATGTCCATTGCCACGCGGTCGACCAGCCGCCTCTGTACAAGCTCTTTCAAAAACTGCGGCTGCGAACCGTTGGTGTCCAGCTTCACACAATAGCCAAGTGCTTTGATTTTTTGCAGCAGCGGCAGGAGCTGCGCATGCAGCAGCGGCTCGCCGCCGGAGATGACCACGCCCTCCAAAATCCCGACCCGCTGCTTCAGAAAGGAAAAAAGTGCCTCTTCCCCGATGATGGTATCCGCTTGCGTGACGACAAGCGATGGGTTGTGGCAAAAGGGACAGCGAAAGTTGCATCCATGGGTAAATAATGTGCAGGCAATTTTACCGGGATAATCCAGAAGCGTGACTTTTTGCAGACCGCAAATTTGCATACACTCACCACTTTTCCCAATGTTCTTCTATATTATCATATCTTGTGATTTTCGTCAAGATGGAACACAATATATTGTGTAAAAAAAAGAAGAAGCGGCG
>CAMGMW010000270.1 GCA_946059285.1 uncultured Clostridia bacterium | reverse complement strand
GAAGGCAGACTGGACGGTAAACAAGCCGCTCAATACATTCCAATCGGTCGGGGCAACGCTGTGCGGTGTGTCGATGGATAGGGACGGAATTGAGCCGTGGCTGATACGTAAGTCGCACCTCGCTCAAGCGTTTGTGCACAATCGAGGAGATCGATGAGTTAGTTGCGTTCCTCGCTACCGAGGATTCCCGCTATATTACCGGTGCCAAAATTGTGATTGTCGGCGGCAGTACGCTGCTGGAGACCT
Organism: uncultured Clostridia bacterium; assembly: GCA_946059285.1. The sequence continues at coordinate 2,488 of CAMGMW010000270.1, read as the reverse complement.
TTGACATCTTGCATGCATAATCTCGGTATGTGCCCCACCGGAAATAAATGCATTTCTGGCGCCGGGCGAAATTTACTTCGTAAAATACTCCTTTGTTTTCATTGGAGTGTTTATAATTGTAATTTACTAAAAAGGAAGGATGAAAACACAATGAAAAACGCAAAAAAATTCTTGGCACTTGCCCTTGTGCTCATCAGCATTTTTGCTATGAGCGGCTGCGGCTCTCAGACTGAGGAACAAATCACCGAAACGATGGAACCTTTCGTGTGGAAGATTGAATCTGCCTACGGAACCGGCGACCAGTGCATGGACATTCAGCTTCCGATGCTTAAGAAAGTAATCGAAGAAACCACAAATGGTCTTGTTACGGTTGAAATGTACGAACCGGACACGATTTGCGCTCCGGCAGACATCCCAATGGCAGTTATTAACGGTACTCTTCAGGGTGCCATTTCCTCCCCGAACGACACCTGCGCGATCGTAGAAGCCGCTTATTGTGAGACCACGCCCCCGTTTTTCTTTACAAGCAAGGATCAGCAGTATGACTGTCTCTACAATGCCGGTTGGGTAGACTTCCTGCGTGATTCCTATTATGAAAAGGGCATCATTTACGGCGGGTTTGCTCCTCAGGGCGACCAGGCATTCCTGTCTACTTTCTCCATGCTTAGCCTTGACGACCTGAACGGTCACGTTGTTCGCGCACTTGCCTCCCAGACCGACTTCATGAAGGCCTGCGGCGCTGCCCCTGTCACCATGTCCGGCGGCGATATCTATATGGGCTTTCAGCTCGGTACGATTGAAGGTACGCTCTATGGTATGTGCGATATGTACGGCATGGGTTGGTACGAGGTCATTTCCCACTGTGTTCCCTGCGTGAACGCTGGCTCTCCCTGCAACTTCATCTTCAACAAGGACGCATGGGAAGCCCTTCCCGAGCAGATGCAGGCAGACCTCTATCAGGCGATTCAGGATATGTACTATGACCTGTACGCAGAGTCCGAGAAGCTTCAGCAGGTTGCGCTGGATGCTTGTGCCGAGCACAATGTCGTTGTTCAGAATGTTCCCGATAAGGAAGTTGCCAGATTCACCGAAATCGGCATGGAAATGATGGAAGGTTGGAAGGAAAAGTATCCTGAAGCTGCCGAGGGCTTTGACATCATCCTTGAATGGGAAAAGGAACATCTTGCAGAGATGGCCGCAAACTGATCTTATTTCAAGACGTTCAACACAAATAGTGACATGCTGGAAACAAGTGGGTACCTCACTGTAACGGCGGGGTACCCACAAAATTTTCAAAGGAGGGTATAATGAATAAAGTTAGTCGAGCCATAGTGAACAGTATTGACTGGCTCAACCACCTTATCGGCGAGTTGGGGAAATGGATATTGATGGTCATGGTTTTTTCCCTGATGTTTGAGGTAATTGCCAGATATTTCTTTAAAGCTCCGACGATTTGGGTGACAGATGTGTGCGAGCAATGCATGATACTGTTGGGCGCAATTGGCGGTGCTTATTCCTACCTGTATGACCAGTTTGTTCGCGTTGACCTGTTTTATGAAAAGCTGAGCTTGAAACATCGTGCACTGATGGACATTGTCACGTTCTCTGTATTTGCCCTCTTTATGTATATGGTCGTAATGACCAATGTGGAAGCGCTTCTGTCCGCAATTTCGATGAACGCTTCATCCCCCACCGTCTTGAGAATCCCGTATAGATGGGGGCGAACCGCCGTTTTGATCGGAAGCATTCTGCTTGCGCTTCAGGGTGTATCGATTCTTATTAAGAATATCTACATCCTGCGCTATAACGAACCCTATCCCGCAAAGTATAAGTAAGGAGGAGTATGATGGACGTTAGTTTAGGCGCAATTGCGCTCTTGATTGTAGTCATGATGCTCTTCATGACTACCGGTATGCCGGTCCCGTTTTCTTTGGGCGGCATTGCTATTCTGGCAGTCTTGGTGTTTTGGGATCCAAGCGGATTTATTTCCGTCAGCAACGGTGTATGGACAACATTTCTTGGAGACAACTACGTTGCAATTCCTATGTTCCTACTGATGGCAAATATCTTGGAAAAGACCGGGATCGCAGACGATCTTTATGATATGCTCTATAAGTGGATGGGCGGCCTGCGCGGCGGTCTCGCCATGGCGACGGTTATCATTTGCGCCATTTTTGGCGCCATGTGCGGTGGTAGCGGTGCGGCAACAGTCACGATGGGCTTGATTGCACTTCCCTCCATGCGTTCCCGCGGTTATGATGACAAGCTTGCTATGGGTGTTATCCTCGCCGGCGGTGTGCTCGGCATCATCATTCCTCCAAGCATTCCCATGGTTATCCTCAGTCAGTACAGCAGAAGCGTTTCAGTCGGCAAACTGTTCTTTGCTGGCGTTATTCCCGGGCTTCTGTGTGCTTTGAGTGACTGCATGTATATTGCGGTGCGTTGTGTGATAACCCCCGCACTTTGCCCCGCCATGCCTAAGGAAGAG
>CAMGMW010000269.1 GCA_946059285.1 uncultured Clostridia bacterium | reverse complement strand
AGGCCTCGTTTCCCGGGCTGAATCTCATTAGTCTGTATCGTATAACGGATGAATCAGATAAAAAGCTGGTCACGCAATGCATCGAGAAGCCGGAAACCATCGATATATTGCAACTTCAGGCTTTATGTAAAGAGAATGCGTGGGAACCTCATCAGAACAGTCGCATCAGGAATTGCTTTTCTGCAACTCCAAAGGAAATGACCCGTCTGCTCGACTGTGCTGGAATTCCCGAAGAGAACCTGCTGAATACTCTGGCAGCGGAATGCGCACCGTTTGCTGATGCGCAGTTGCTCCACGAATCATTGACAAGAGCGGCATTTGCAAAGCTGGAGAAGAAGCAGGACGTCAAGCTGGCGTTGCTGATTCTGTTCCAGTTGGGTGACGCCAGCAAGCCATGCAAGGATGACAAACGGAACATCTCTGTATTCTTTGACACAAACGCCTATGATACGTATGGCATGTATGCGGCGAGCAGGGAGTTTACAGCATTTCTGAACGCGGCCTTTCTTCAAGCGGAGAGAATCCTGACGAGCGGTGCATCTGAGCGTGCGGATGCATTCGGGGAAATCTATGTGCCACCCAAGGCGCCTATGCCGAAGGTCAAGCTTGCTGCGGGGTTTGAGCCGGCACTGTATACGATGTACGATAAACAGCCCTGCCAGAACCGATATCACAACTTTGATGACAAGCGCGACTCCTATCCGCTATCTGCACAGCATCGTGTTCAGTTCCAGGCTGCCTTGAATTGGCTTGGCGGGGATGCCCAGAACAAAGGCGTCACTTGGCTGAATACAGGCAAAGGGGAAGCAGTATTCGCGTATCCCAGTTCATTGCCGGATATCCCGCTGCCTTATGTGCAGTTTTTTGGTCAGATTGATCAATCGGGGACTTTCAGAGAAATCTCCAGAAGCCTTTTGGCCGCATTCAATGGGATTCCGCCAACGAAAAAACCCGAGCGTGTTCAGGTGTTTGTGCTTAAAAAGATTGATAAGGGACGCACAAAGGTGCTTTACTCCCAGGCCGCCTCGGCATCAGCCCTGATGCATGCAGCTGAAAGCTGGGATACTGCCTGCAATGATCTTCCGGGCATGGCATCCATCAGGCTTTCAACTCCGTTTCCCATTGATGTTGCAGACATTGCAAACCAAGTCTGGCGACAGGATGGAGAATCATCGACAGTATCTGCCATGCATCCCTATGAGGGAATCGAGCTGTTCCTCCATCAGACACAGTATCGGTTGCTTTTGCATGAGCTGCATCTCCTCGTTCAGCATGTGATGCCGCTGTTCATCCATGCCGGTCCTTTGCTGCACAGTGGAAGAAAGTGCAACCGCATAGCTCAACTGGGACGGATACTGCCCGTTCTGTCCATGCTCCTGTTCTTCAGCGGGAATAGAAAGGATGATTATATGGAAGGTACTCCCTATCTGATGGGACAACTGCTCAAGGCTGCCGATGAGCTTCATGCGCTGTACTGCAAGGTGGTGCGCAACAACCAGATTCCGCCGCAGCTTGTGGGCTCTTCCTTGTTTGTTGCTGCGAGCGAAGCGCCGGGCAGAACGCTGTCCCAGCTCTCCGTGAGAATGACCCCTTACCTGTCATGGGCTAAACAGTACCGCACGAAGAATGAGGAATCCAGCGGTCTGGCAGGATGGTACCTGAAGATATTTGAAAGCATTGCCAACAAACTCAGCGCGGAGTTCTCTGTTCCCATGCGCTGGAGTGATACTCAGAAGGCACAGCTATTTATCGGATACCTTGCTTCATTCCCAAAGCAAGAGAAACCCAATGAAAGCAATGCGAATAATCAGAGCAAAGGAGAGTAGACCAAAATGAGTGTGGATTTTAATCGTGCGACCGGGCTCTTGATTCTCGAAGTTGTCAATTCTAATCCGAACGGAGATCCTGACCGTGAAAACGATCCCCGCCAGCGCCCAAATGGACTAGGTGAGATTTCGCCCGTATCTGTCAAGCGGAAAGTGCGTGATTTGATCGAGGATCATGACGGCGTGTTTTTCCAGAGCTTGCCCGAGAAGTATATTCATCAGGCAGATCGTTATTGCATTCTGGAATCCCGCGGGCGTGACAGAGCGGCAATTACAAAAGAAATGAATGATAGCGCCGATTTTATGGACAGCACATTTGTCAGAAAGTATTGGGATGCCCGTGTATTTGGCAACACCTTTTTGGAGGATGGCGGCAATAAGGAATATATCAAGACCGGCGCAGTTCAGTTTGGCATGGGCCTGTCCATCTCGCCAATCAGCATTGTACGTCACACCAATACCAACAAAGCGGGCGTTGAGGAAGGCAAGAAAAGCGGCATGGCGCCCCTGGCCTATCGAGTCGTTGAACATGGTGTTTACTGCATGCCCTTTTATGTGAATCCCAATTACGCCGCAAAGAGCGGATGTACCGCTGCGGACATTGAATTGCTGAAGCGCGCAATCCCCTATATGTTTGACCTGACCCGGTCCAATATCCGCCCTGATGTGCGTTTGCGCCACGCATGGTACATGGAACACAAGAACAGACTGGGCAGCTGCCCGGACTATCTGCTGATCGACGCTTTGACACCGAAGCGGATCGGAAATGCCGAAGAACCCTCTGCCAGCTGGCAGGACTATCAGGATATTGCCGACCTACCCGAAGAACTGAAGCAGCGTCTTGCCAGCGTTCAGGATCTTGCCAGCCTATAATGGAATGCGAATATCTTGCGCATAGCGCACATGAC
>CAMGMW010000268.1 GCA_946059285.1 uncultured Clostridia bacterium | reverse complement strand
CAGGCTGCGATAAAGGAAATGTGAGCGATCTTTTGAGCGTTCACAAAGCGGCTTGAAACTTGCAAACCTTTGATGTGACTGCGTTTGCAGACATCATTGGCTGAAAACAGACAAAAATCCGGTATTGTTCCGTTTGGAGCGATACCGGATTTTTTGCATCTTTTGCGGGGCAGGTTGAGAAAAACTGCGCCATGGAGAGATTCCGTGTGCCGCCGGTACTCGGAATGGCACTCTGAATGGCACGCGGAAGCGGCACTCGGAAGGGTTGGGGCATCGACATGACAAAGGAGGACACAGACAAGGAGGATGACGGTGGAACCGGCGGTGATGATGCTCCTGGAGGAGATCAGGCAGAGAGTGGTGGCACAGTCGGTGCTGCTGATAGCCATATTTCTGATGCTGACAGCGGCACTGCTGGCATTGCTGATGAAATGGCTGTACAGAAGGCTGGAAGCCCTGATCACAGAGATCATGGTGAAGGCAGCACAACAGATGCAGCAGGACCCGCAGGAGACACAGTTCCCGAAAGAGGACTGAGTAATCCCGATTCCATCTTCCCCGCTGTGGTTGCTGTTCCTGCGGAAGTAGTGGATCGACTTGATGAGCTGCTTGCTGATACAACTGGTGAACCCGCCACAGACAGTAAGCAGGCCGAACCTCAGCCTACAATGGGAAAAGTTGAACAGGTTATCCGGGATGAACAGCCCACCTCTTCCCTCTCCGAACCTGAGATTTCCGGTGCTGATACAAATGACAAAGTGAAACCCGAGCCAAAAAGCAAACCCTGAGAGCAGCAGCTCCAAGAAGCCCAAGCAGAAGAAGTCCAAGGCCAAGACAAAGTAAAATCCCCTCATTGGCATAAGTCCAACAGCCATGACCGGGAACCATTGCAATTACTGCATTTCCTGCGTTTTGCTCATGGCTGTGTTATAATTATTTCGTGAGGTGATCCTATCCGGTTCCCGCGCACGAGAGGACTTCCGCCGCACAAGCGACGGCACACGCCAAATGCCGGAAATGCCAGAAAGGACTTTACTTATGCGGCGCAGCCCTGTATAATCGTTTAAGATGGAAAATCGTCGAAAGACTATGCTGCAGGGCCATATGTCTGAGCGGGAGAGCCCCTATGATCGACCGCACTCTTAAGGCAACACCGCGCAGTGAAAGCTGCGGTATTGCCTTAGCAGGACTGCGGTCAGTTTCTTTCTCTGCGAAAGGAGGGAGCATCGGTGAACCGCGTGTTCCGCGAGGAAAAGAAATATCTGATCTCGCTGCCGGAGGCGCTGCAAGCCTGCCATCGGCTCGCGCAGGTCATGCACGAGGACCCGCACAACGGCATAAGCGGCTACCCTGTCCGCTCACTTTACTTCGATACGCTCGACGACAGGGACTTCCGCGAAAAGGCTGCGGGCGTAGAGCTGCGGCGCAAGCTGCGCCTGCGCTGCTATGATCCGGCGGCAGACTTCGCCATGCTGGAGATGAAGCAGAAGCAGGGCGCAAGTCAGCTCAAGCGCTCTCTGCGCGTGACACGGGAGGATGCCCAGGCGCTCACGCGCGGCGACTACGCGCCGCTGCTGCGGTATCCGGAGTCTTTTGCCGCGGAGTGCTACGCGCTGATGCACAGCCGGTGCTATCGCCCCAAAACGATCGTAGAATACGACCGCAAGGCATTTATCGCCAAGGAGAACAAAATACGCATTACCTTTGACAGCCGCATTGTTTCCGTCGAGAGCTGCTTCGACCTCTTTTCGCCGCGGCTGAACATGAACCCCGTGCTCGATCCGTACTGCGTGGTGCTTGAGGTCAAGTACAACGGCTTTCTGCTCGATTATCTTCGCGAGCTGATCAACAGCGTGGATCGCAGTGAGCTTTCTGTCAGCAAATATGTGCTTGCCCGCCAAAACGGATGTCAGACGAGGCTATAGGAGGAAAACACCATGAGACAACAGATCCTGAACCTTTTTACCACACCCCGCGATATGTCGTGGGAGGATATTCTGCTCAATATCGTCCTTGCCGCCGTGCTGGGCTTTTTTATCTTCCTGTCCTACGCCATCTCCCACCGCGGGACGATCTACAGCCGCAAGTTCAACGCCTCACTCGTCATTCTCGCGGTGCTGACGGGGACGGTCATGACCGTCATCGGCAACAACATCGCGCTGTCTCTCGGTATGGTGGGCGCGCTGTCCATCGTCCGCTTCCGCACCGCCATCAAGGACTCGCGCGATACGGTTTATATTTTTTGGTCCATCATTGTCGGCATCTGCTGCGGCGTGGGCGATTATGCCGTGGCCTGCATCGGCAGCGCCGTGACCTTCGCGGTGATCCTGCTGCTCGGCTGCATCAAGAGCGATAACCGGATGCTGCTCATCATCCGCGCCCACCGCAGCAAGCAGGAGCCGATCAAGGCGCAGGTCTACAAGCTCTTTCGCGCCAAAGCGACGCTGCGTGTGGAAAACACGACGGAGGATACGGTCGAACTGATCTACGAGATCACGCAAAAGCTCCTGCGCCGCGCGGAGCAGACAACGCCGGACATTCCCGGCAGCATCTATTCGCTGGGAAGCATCGACTATGTCAATCTTGTCATGCAGAACGACGAGGTGTCGAACTGAGAAACCGGAAAGAGGGGAGCGGAGACGAACATGAAATACAAGCGAATGGCTCTTGCGGCCTGTGCGCTGCTGCTCCTCCTATCCGCAACAAACCTGTCAGCCGTGCTGACCGATGAGCA
>CAMGMW010000267.1 GCA_946059285.1 uncultured Clostridia bacterium | reverse complement strand
TTCTTCCTGCGGGCGATTTTGTACCGGGTGCTGGGCGGTACGCTGCCCGCGTCGCCGTCGTCAGAGCAGCTCTCAGTCGCCTCATGGAGCATCTGCGGCATCTTCTGCCTGATTGTTTTCGGTCTTTGCATCGGGGCGGCGCTGATACTCGGCTGCAAACCGAGGGATTATTGGATGCTGTTGAAAGACAGCGGTCATAGCGTAGATTTCACCCAAACATACGGCAACGCGGCGTTTTTAATGAACGTCGGTGTATATGGGCTGTTCGTCCTGCTGTACTACAGTCTGATCGGCGCGGTTTTCAATGCTGTGACCTTCGGCTGTATCTTCTGTATGCTCGCCTGCTCCTGTTCCGGCAGCCATCCCCGCAATGTCCTGCCGATCATGGTGGGCTATGTCGCGGCGTCCTTCCTGTTCCGCCTGCTGTTTGTCGGCGAGGCAGGCACTTACGCGCAGGCGATCAATATGCAGGCAATCATCATCGGGCTCTGCTTTGCCAGCGGATTGTCTCCTATTTCCGGAAAATACGGCTGGTACTTCGGTATCTTGGCGGGCGCGCTGCATTTCTGTCTGGTCACCAGCGTGCCCGATCTGCACGGCGGCTTTTGCCTGTATAACGGCGGTTTTACCGCTGCCTTTGTATGCATCATACTTGTCCCGGTACTGGAGCACTTCTTCCTGCCAAAGGAGGATCGTATCACCGCCCGTCGCGCTAAAAGAATAAAGGAGGAACTGAAATCATGAAACGAACCGTATCTCTGCTTCTCATATTGGCATTATTGGCTGCTTTATTGTCCGGCTGTCTGGTAAAGCTGCCGGAGCGGCGCCCCACTGACATCCCCGCACCCACGGAATCGTCTGCGGATCCGTCCACCGAGCCCTCTGAACCCACGCAGGTTGAGGCTCCGCTGCCGGACGCGCAGATCATCACGGAGCTGTACGCTGTGGAGGAGGAATACGTCTCTTACCACCTGCCGCAGTTCATCTCCTCCGACACGGATTTTGCACAGGTCAACGAGGAACTCCGTGCGGAATACGAGGATCTGATTCTGAGCTGCATGGAATACGTGCAGCAGGGAATTGCGCCCGGCTGCTACAATATAGGCTGGAAAACAATCTGGTATGAAACGTACCTGACCCTGTTCACCTACTGCACCTATGAAGGCGACTATACCGTCCACCGCGTATATTGCTTTGACTATCCCGCGGGCAGACGGCTTTCCAACGAGGAGATTCTGCAAGTCACCGGCGTGGACGCGGATGCTTTCTTGCCGCTGGCAAAGGCGGCTGCACAGGTGCAGTTTAAGGCGAATTTCCCGGAAGACCTTGTCTCGGAATATATCGATGAGGCAGAATATGAGCGGCTCTTGCAGGAATCTGTCTCAGATGAATATATCAACCTGGATATGCGGATGTATCCGGGCAGAACCGGTACGCTGATGCTGATCTCCCCCATCGCATCGATGGCCGGCGCAGGTGCCTACGAGAGGATATACCCACTGGAAGCTGTCATCACGTCCGGCAGCTTTGCGGATCAAACCGTACTGGAAGGCGAATCGTTCTCCTACCGTGTGCCTCGTATTCAAATCGACGGGTTCGATGATCTGAACCGGGAGATTGAGGACACCTATCAGGATATCATCGCGGAAGCGACGCAGAGTGGGGCCGATCCTTACTGTGAGCAGATTATCTGGTGGGTCTGCTGGTCTGGCGAGACCTGCGCTCTGATCATTGTGTCGAGCTATCCCAGCGATTGCCGCTATTATCAGGTATACAATTTCAATGTCATCACCGGCGAACGGATCGACAATGAAACACTGATGGAATTTGCCGGAATCGACCCCGAAGAGTTTACGGAGCAGGCAAAGGCCGCGGCCGAGCAGTGCTACACCCAAAAAAATTCCTACGCCGAAAAAGACGAATTCTACGAGGCGCAGCTAAATGCGACCGTGTCGGATGAACGGATCAATCCGGACATGCGGATGTATCTGGAGGCGGACGGCACGTTGATGCTGATTTCCCCCATCGGTTCTCTTGCGGGCGCGGATTCCTATGAGGAGTTCTACCCTTTACGATAAGCACACCGTCTGTTTTTCCCTTCTTTCCGTACTGAAAAAGTATAGAATTCGACAAATTTTTCAAAATAACTTGCAATTTAATTCTATGTTATGCTATAATCTTCCTGTACCGAGGATGATAAATGCATTGATAGAGACAACAACGGCATAGGAAGCAAAAAATATGTGACCGTCCTCTAAAAGATGTCACATCTCCAAGGGAATATCAGGCGGAAGGCTGAGGGTATGGAAAAGACGATCCCACAGGAATTGGAAATCCTGTCAACGGAACAGCTTATGGAAATCCTTCATATCCACGCGCAGACAGACAGTCTGATTTCAGATACGCTTGCACTGCAAGTGCTGGAGGTTCTGGAGCGCCGCGAAACGGAGCATCCGACCAGAGCCCCATTTGATGTTGATCGGGCGTGGGAAGATTTTCAGAAATTTTATAATACAGAGGAAGGGAAAGCGCTTTCGCTCTATCCGGTAGACGCTGCGTCTGAGCAGAAACGCAAAGCCGGACCGAAGTGCCGGAAAACGGTTCGCAGATTGCTGATTGCGGCAGCCATCATTTCCTGTCTTCTGCTCGCGATCGTTCCCTCTGCGTTTGGACACAAGAGCATTTTCACGGTGATCGGTCGCTGGTCAGATGATCTGTTCTATTTTGAGCAAGTCAGC
>CAMGMW010000266.1 GCA_946059285.1 uncultured Clostridia bacterium | reverse complement strand
TTGCTACCACAACTCTTAGCCTTCAGGTCGGTATAGCTCTCGACTTCTTCTGCAAGAATTCCATAAAGTATTTCCGTTCCACGGGTTTGGAAGGGGCTGCGTACAACGACTGGCTCAATATCAGCATCAAAGTCGGGGTATATTTCCTTCACCTCGTCAAAAATGTTCCTGATTTCCCGGATCCGGTCGCTCATTGTTTCGCCAACCTGCGTTCCAATTTCTATGCCGAGCTCACAGTAAGACGGATAGGACGCGAAATCAGTTCCTCCTTTGATATATCCGGTGTGGTACACGGTCTCACCATTCATCGAATCTGCGTGCTTTGCAAAATTTTCCCGTTGATTGCGCTGCATCCTGACGATGACCTCGGCCATTCTAGCAATTGCATCCTGTGCTGCATTGCCCGCACTACCATGTCCGGCTTTGCCGAAAACCCTGATCTTCAACCAACCAAAGCCCTGATGCGTAACATTGATCTCATTGGACGGAGCGCCTTCTAAAATCAGGCACGCTTCCGGCTCGTGCTGCTTTACATAGTCAAATGCGCCCGATGATTCTCCCTCCTCATCGGAGCAGAAGCACAGATGAAGATCACCCTTGAGCTGGATATGATTGTCAAGCAATGCCTTCACAACCATGATCATGACTGCGCAGTGACCTTTATCATCCAATACACCCAGTCCAGTGATTCGGTCGCCATCCACCTCGGATTTGAGTGCACGATCTTTCCACAACTCGTAGCCGACCGTATCCATGTGCGCATAGAGCGTCAGATTCTTCCCGCCGCCGCTACCTTTCAGCGTTGCAAACTGATTATAGTGCGTACTGCCGTTGACCTGCTCGAGCCGGGTCTCCACGCCAAGCTCCCGCAAATACTTTTCAACATACTTTTGTCCGGCATACTCATCAGGACTCCCCGGAACAAGGAAAGAATTTGCCGTATCAAAAGTATTAAGCGATCTTACCAATTCAACAAGTTCTTCCGTCTTAAACATATTGCTCTCCTTTTCTGTTAAAATGGCATGCCGCAAAATGCTCGGGCTCGATTTCCCGGAGTTCCGGTTCATTACACCGACAGATTTCAGGGCATCCCATCTCCTGATACATCCAGCAGCGTGTATGGAAACGGCATCCCTGTGGAACATCTGTCGCTGCAGGTGTCTCTCCCTTGAGGATGTGCTCTGTCTCCGGCTTTTGTACGCCGGCCATAGCTGGAATAACAGAAACCAGTGCCCGGGTATAGGGATGAAGGCCGTGATGCACTACGCTCTGCGAATCACCAAGCTCCATCATTTTTCCAAGATAAAAGACGGCAATGCGATCGGCAATCATCCATGTCAACGACAGGTCATGCGAAATGAACAGATAGGTGAGGCTCTGCTGCTTTTGAAGCTGTGTCATAAGTTCGAGAATGCCTGCACGCACGGAAACATCAAGCATAGATACTGGTTCATCTGCCACAACAAAGTCCGGTTTTAGGATCATTGATGCTGCAATAGACAGTCTCTGCCGCTGACCTCCAGAAAGCTGATGCGGATATCGTCCTGCGATGGCCTCCGCCGGACGCAGACCAACGGCTTCCAACTGCGAGTATACGATCTCACGACGCTGCTCTGCAGTCAGATCCGGACGGTGGATCAACAACGGCTCCTCAAGTGTTTTATAGGCATTCTGGTTTGGGTCGAGCGACTCATAGGGATCCTGATAGATCAACTGCATACGACTGCGCAAATGCTGCAGTTCCTTCTTGCTGCATTTGGACAAGTCCCTTCCGCGATAGCTTATCCGTCCTTCACTCGGCTGAATGATGTTTAAGATTGCTTTTCCTAGCGTTGTCTTGCCACAGCCCGATTCTCCGACTGCTGCCAGGATCTCTCCCTCCCGGATGTCAAGGGAAACACCGTCCACTGCGCGCACAATATCATTTTTTCCTTGCTGTTTCTTTCTAACTCTATAGTGCACTTTTACTTCACTGCACTCAATAATGATTTCTTTTTGACTGTTCTCCATGACACACCTCATTTAAAGCACACACGCGCAGTAATGCCCGCCGCCGATATCCCGCAGTTTCGGTTCTTGCTCACAACACACATTGCTGCAATGTTTACAGCGGCTTCGAAAAGGGCCCCCGACTGGAAGCTCAATCAAATCTGGCGGATAGCCGGGTATTCCGCTGATGAAGGTCTTATCCCCGTAGATGTTTGGATAGGATTGCATCAGGCGAATCGTATATGGGTGGAAAGGATGCAAAAACACGTCCTTCGTACGCCCGTACTCCACAACGCGACCCGCATACATGATCGCGATCTTGTCGCACAGCTCGCTGAGCACGGAAAGGTCATGAGAGATCATAATCATTGAAAGATCATATTCCACCTTCAACTTTCGAATCAAATCAAGTATCTGCGCCTGTATCATGACGTCAAGAGCGGTCACTGGTTCATCCGCTATGACCAGCTGGGGGTCGCATGCAAGGCTCATTGCCATCATCACCCGCTGCCGCATACCTCCCGAGAACTCGTGTGGATAATTGTTAAACCTTGCCGCAGCAATTCCAACATCTTCAAGAAGATGTTTTGCCTTCTCTTCAGCCTCCACCTTTGAGATTTTCGGATTATGAAGCAGGATTGGCTCAGCAATCTGCTTTCCCACCGTCATGAGCGGGTTCAGCGCATTCATTGCACCCTGAAAAATCACAGATATCTGTTTCCAGCGGATATCCTGCATGTCCTTTTCCGT
>CAMGMW010000265.1 GCA_946059285.1 uncultured Clostridia bacterium | reverse complement strand
CGAGAGTGTGGAGCCGGCAATTTCCGAGACGGGCGCCAGAGTGATGATTCTCGACCCGCTACAGGCTTATGTTGGCACCGGTGTTGATATGAATCGGGCGAACGAAGTACGAACAGTTCTTGCTCAGCTTAGCAGGATCGCAGAAAAGTATAAATGTGCAATGATTCTTGTCGGACACTTGAACAAGGCACAGGGCACCAAGAGCCAATACCGTGGGCTTGGATCCATCGATTTTCAGGCCGCAGCTCGGAGTGTTCTGATTGTCGGCAGAGTCAAGGAAAAGCCGGAGGTACGGGTGATGGCACACGAGAAATCCTCCCTTGCACCGGAGGGCGAGCCCGTTGCCTTTGAGCTGAGCGCAGACAACGGCTTCCGCTGGCTTGGACACTATGACATCAGCATTGATGACTTGCTCTCAGGTGTCAGCCGGGAGAAGAAATCCGATCTTGCCGAGAAGCTGATTCGCGATTGTCTCTCCGACGGCCGATACCCGCAACAGGCGCTGATGGACAAGGCTAAGCGCATGGATATCTCCAAGCGGATCATTGACGAGGTAAAGAAGCGCTTGAACGTTCGATCGGTGAAGGACGGTAATCAATGGTTCTGGCAACTGCCGGATGAATTACCGCTGTAAGGTTGCAACATTGCAGGGGGCCAGATTCCTGCATCCTTGCAATGTTCCTCTTAGGCAGTAAGTTTCGGCGGGGATGCAAGGGAGCCCTTTTCAAAGGGCCCTCCCTGCCAGGGAGCTATCCTCAGATAGCAGGGGCAGCACCCCTCCGGGAGTATCTGACCGCAGCGGCGGGAAGATGCTTCCGGCATCCCCCTCGGAGAGCGCAACAGCACCTTTTGATGGCCGCAGGCTGTCAAAAGTGCTTTTGCGTTACTTTCGCAGAAAGTAACAAAGGCCGCTGCTGACGCAGCGTAAGGAAAGGATGTGATTTGAAATGAAAAGAACGATCAGTGCTGAGGTCGGGAAAGGCTCCGTCAATCACAACAGTCGGAAATTCAAGGCAGCGAATGTGGACCCGGAGCGTACCCACCTCAATGTAGAATACTGTAACGAGCCGATCAAGCAGGTCTATCACAAACTGTTCGATGAAGCCCTGGAACGGTACAACGCCAAGCAGACACGCTCTGACAGACGGATCGAGAATTACTATGAAAAGATCCGCGCCGGCAAACAGGAGAAGCCGTTTCATGAGTTGATCATTCAGATCGGCAACCGGGATGATACGGGATCCGAAACGGAGATCGGCGAACAGGCCAAGGTTGCCCTGGATGAATACTTCCAGGGCTTCCGGGAGCGGAACCCCAATTTGTATGTCTTCTCCGCCCACCTTCATATGGACGAGGCCACGCCCCATATCCACATCGATTTCGTTCCCTTCACCACCGGGAGCAAGCGGGGCCTGGATACGCGGGTATCGCTGAAACAAGCCCTCGCCGCACAGGGCTTCCGTGGCGGTACCCGTGGAGCAACAGAGTGGAATCAATGGGTACTGTCCGAAAAGGAGGAGCTTGCCATTGCCATGTTCCGACACAGCTTTGAATGGGAACAGAAAGGCAGCCATGAGGAGCATCTGAGCGTGATCGATTACAAGAAGCAGGAGCGCACAAAGGAGCTCGCTGCTGTGGAAGAAAAGCTCGCCGACAAGTCGTCGGAGTTCAATACCTTGGCCAGGCGGATCAACAATCTGGAGGACGGCAATCAATCCTACCACGACATGCAAGATAAACTGGAACACGATCCTGAGTATCAGCTTCCAGAGCCGCAAACGTTTATGACGGCCAAGAGTTATAAGGCCAAGTTTGCCGATCCACTGATCAAAAAGCTTAAAAAGATGGTAAAAAGTCTCATCGTCCAGTGCGCAAAGGCTTGGGATAACTACCATCGGATTAATGAGAGAAACGGAAAGCTGTATCGGGAAAACGAACATCTGATAGCAAGCAACGACCGGCTCAAAGAGGAAAACACCGCTCTGCGGGAGCAGAACAAGGACTATGCGCTCCTTCGGAAAGTGTTCGGAAGCAAACAAATTGACGATCTGATCGCACAAGCCAGAGAAGCACAACAGGCAAAACAGCGGCATCGCCGCTTAAAAAATCATAGCTATGAAAGGTAGGTAAAAACAATGGAAAAGCAAATCTACGACGAAAAGAACGGGCTGTGGTACGAGTTGCACGGGGACTATTATCTCCCGTGCCTGACGGTGACGGATGAAGAGCTGCGCCCAATAGGGATATGGGGCCAGCGGCATCTGCGGTATCTCCGGCAACACCGCAAGGCACTGTACACAGAGTTGCAGATCACCGGCAAGCTGAACGGTTATCTTGCTGATCTAAACGAGCAGGCGGAAAACATGTTTCTTGAGCTGGTAAAGCAAATGGCAGCTCGGGAGAACGTCACAGAACAACTCAAGGCCCAGAATCAAATGCTCTGGGTGCAGCGGATGAATAATATCCGGGATCGGGCTGTAGAGGTGGTCAACAACAATCTGATCTACGCATAAGGTTACGGCGCCGGGGATCAATCCCCGGCGCTGATATCTCTAGCCGAGTTTTCTTTGAATAAAACACACATGTCGAAATAATAAATAAACTTCGACATATGTTGCTATTGCGCGCAAAGACTCCGTATGGTAAAATAATAACCGTAGACAAAAGCCGCCGCCAGCTGGCACTGGCGGCGGCATAGGGTAAAACCAGTGGTTTACCCAGCGCTCTTACAAGCATCTTTATCATAGCATTT
>CAMGMW010000264.1 GCA_946059285.1 uncultured Clostridia bacterium | reverse complement strand
GATATTTCCGAAACAGAACAGGTCGAGGGTGAGACGGTGCCGATTCCGGAGGAAAAGTATATCGAGCTGCTGAAAACGAGAGGTTCGGAACGTCTGGAATCTCCAAAGACTGCATCCGAATCAGAAATTGCTGCAAACAGCACCCAGTATGTATACAATCGTGATTATTATGTCGGTGACTACGTTACTGTAGAGCATAAGCGTTTCGGTATGTTACATGCTCGAATTCAGCTCATCGGCATGATAGAAGCTTTTGACCAAAATGGGCGCAGCCTTACGCCCACGTTCAAGGAGGATTGATTTATGGCATTTTCATGTGGATTTTTCAACTCAAAGAACCTTGACAGAACCTACACAGCAGAAAACTTTAATGACTATTTATCATCTATCATCTGCAACGGCATTCAGGACACCTACGGACAGTCCTTCAAACTGACTGCCGGATCGAGCGGCCTCAGTGTGGTTCTCGGTACAGGAAAAGCATGGATCAATGGTCACTATTTTATCAACGATTCCAGATATGTGATCGACCTCACATCGTATCAGGACGAGTCCTTGCCGCGCTATGTCGGTATTGCGATCTATCTTGATACCACAGAATTCGTCCGCAGCGTGACACTGAAGCTCTTTCCCGGCACGCCAGCGGAGAACCCGCAGCTTCCGTCCATCCCACAGGATGAAAACCATGTGCGGCTACTCCTGTATGCAGTTCGTTTGAATCCGGGTGCGACAGAGCTGACCGAGCGTGACTGGTATGATTACCGCGAGGACAGAAATGTCTGCGGTTATTGCCGCTGCATTCTCGGTAAATGCCGAGTGACGGAAATGCTGGCACGGATGGAACAGATCGAGGCTGATCTTATTGAATACAACGAAACCATCGCAGCACTTACAAATGCTGTGGCTGTTTTGCAGACAAAGGTCGATGACCTGACAGGCGATGTTGTGGCAACTGGAACGCTTGGTGAGGATATATACTGTGTGAAATATTCCAACGGCAGACTGCTCCTGCGCGGCACCGGCGCAACATACAGCTACGATCTCGGTGAATCCCCGTTCTGGGAAGATGAGGATATCCGTACTCTTGTGGTGTCTGAGGGTATCACAGCTATCGGCAACAGTGTGTTTGAACGCTGTGTTAACATGAAGACCGCAAGTTTTCCTAGCACGCTGACTGCCATTGGCGAGCGTGCATTTTTTATGTATACGCACGGCGGCTTGACGGAGCTTATGATTCCTCCATCCGTTACAACCCTCGGCGAAAGGGCATTTGTGGATCAGGCTATCATTTCTGTAACACTTCCCGCAACGCTGACTACGCTTGGCACATATATCTTTATGGGATGTACAAACCTCAGATCTGCAAGGGTAGAGTGTTCGGAAGTGCCGGGATTTTGCTTTGTTCAATGCGGACTGACAAGCCTTACTCTCAGTCATAATGTGACAAAGGTATGCTCCCATATGATAAATTATACGCCGCTTACCGAGATCACTTACGAAGGCAGTCTGAATGACTGGGCTTCAGTAACAAAGCAAAGCAACTGGGACGGAAATAGTGGGCAGGCACCCGGAAACATGCACAAAGTACAGTGTCTTGACGGATATATGCAGTATGATACTGAAACAGGAGAATGGACGGAGGTGCGTGACTAATGTGGAAATTTCTTGTAAAAAACCAGAGCATTGAGATTCTGGAGCGTGAGGTGCTTGCAGACCACCAGATTCAGTATGTGCAGTTCAAATTCACATTTGACGGCGACTGGAAGCGTTTTCACAAGGTGGTGCAGTTCTCGCAGTGCGATGAAGTGTACAGCATTGTTCTCGGCGTGGACGGCACAAGCTGTTATCTGCCTGCGGAGCTTCATGTTGGTGCAGTGAAAATGGGAATCTACGGCTACGATACCGCATCGGATACGACTGTGAGAGCGACAACTGTGCCGGTGACGCTCAATATTCGTGAATCCGGCTTTGAGGGTGAAGAGCCGCCTATCCCGCCGACACCGGATCTGTACACACAGCTACTGAAACGCATCGAGGACGTAGAGCATGGGCTTGATGGCAAGAGTGCCTATGAGATCGCGTGTGAGCATGGATATGTCGGCACAGAGGAAGAATGGCTTGACAGCCTCAAGGGTAAGGACGGCGTGACACCGGATATGTCCGAGTATCCGAAAAAAACTGAGGTGCAGACGATTGTCGAGCAGCAGATTGCCCCTGTTGCAAAGGACGCGCATACACATGACAACAAAGCAGTCCTTGACAGTCTTTCTGATGCTTTGATGGAGGATTTGCAGGGCTTGCAGCAGTTTGAGGATAAAACGGTCTATGATATTCAGACAGTCAATGAGGAAATTCTTAATTTGCAGCAGTACAAGCATAACCATAACAATCAGGCTGTGCTTGACCGCATTACCGAGGCAATGATCTCTGCAATGGAGGAATACGGTCCTTTCGAGGACTGGACAAGAGAGCAGATTCATACGCTCTTTGAATCCGTCAATAACTTCTCCAATACCGCGCACACGCATGAAAACAAAGATGTGCTTGACAGTATTACAGAGCAGTATATCCGTGATCTGACTGCATTTCAGACATTGACCGCAAACGCACTGCATGGACTGTCCACAGGACTGAGCGAGGTATCCGCACAGGTGCATTCTCATGCGAATAAGGCGATTCTGGATTCTATCACACAGGAAATGCTCGATGACATTGCCTCGATCTCGACCGTAGTCGGACAGGCACACTGGCATCACAACA
>CAMGMW010000263.1 GCA_946059285.1 uncultured Clostridia bacterium | reverse complement strand
TTTCACACTTTCCTTCCCTCCGTCATACTCAACCGGATCGTTTTTTGACAGTCTGGGTGCCGCTCTTCGGAGCGGCACTCCTTTTTATGATTTATGAAAAAAACTGCTGCAAAAACAGGAAAAGTATGATATGATATAACTTGAGGTGGTATATATGAGTGAAATGCAGCATCAGGAGAACGTGGAGCAGGTACAGCCGGAGGATCTCCCCGCGGAAGCGGAAAAGACCGGGGAGGAATTCACGCCCAGTCCGCGGTGGAAACGTGTTTTCGCATGGGTTTTGTTTGCAATCGTGGTAATCGGCATTATTTGCTGGCTGTTTTATATTGCCGTGCCGGAATGGCCGGAGTTGGTCCGTGATTATTTTAGGAATTGATCCCGGATACGCGACGACAGGCTTTGGTCTGATTTCGTCGGAGCGGGGCAGCTATACGCTTTTACAATACGGCACCGTTACCACGCCGCCCGATCTGACTTTCCCGCAGAGACTGAATATGCTCTTTGAGGACATGGAGCGTCTGTTGGAGGTCACAAAGCCGGAGGCCGTAGCGGTAGAGGAGCTGTTCTGGGGACATAACATCACCACGGGCATCGGGGTGTCGCACGGACGCGGCGTGATTCTGCTGGCAGTTGAGCGGGCAGGCGTACCGCTGTTTGAGTACACGCCGATGCAGGTTAAGCAGGCGGTGGTCGGCTACGGCAAGGCGGAGAAACGGCAGGTCATGGATATGACGCGCCGCTTCCTGAAGATGGACAAGCTGCCCCGCCCGGATGACGCGGCGGATGCCATTGCCATAGCGCTTTGCCACGCCCGCTCTGCCACCTCTCTGCTTTCGCGTGCAGAACAACAGGGGAGATAGCGTATGTTTTATTATTTGAACGGAGAAATCACGCTGATGGAGGGAAACCTTGCGGTGGTCGACTGCGGCGGCGTGGGGTATGCCTGCCACACCACGGCCTATACTCTCTCCAAACTTCGCATCGGTCAGACAGCGAAGCTGTATACTTATTGCAACATTCGCGAGGACGCGTTTGATATTTTCGGCTTTTCCACCCGAGAGGAGCTTCGCTGCTTTGAACTTTTGCTGGGCGTGACCGGTGTCGGTCCGAAAGCGGCGCTTGCCATTCTTTCCTCGACCTCACCGGAGCGCTTCACGCTTGCGATTATGACGCAGGATGAAAAGGCGTTGACGGCTGCACAGGGTGTGGGCAAGAAACTGGCGCAGCGTATTATTCTGGAACTGAAAGATAAGCTGGGCGCGTCGGTAACGGAGGTTGATTTCTCCTCGCCATCGGCGCCGGCCGCCGTCAGCGGCAGTCCGCTGGCGTTAGCGCAGGCGGCGCTTGCGGAACTGGGTTACAGCCAGAGTGAGATCGCAGCCGCCATGAAGGGCGTGCATACCGAAGGCGCTACGACGGAAGAGATCGTGCGCCATTGTTTGCGCGCAATGGTTATGAGGTGAACGCATGAGCATCGATTTTTCTCAGGACTATGAAGCACCGATCGTCACCACCAGCTTTACAAAGGGAGACGAATCCGAGCTTTCGCTGCGACCGAAGCATCTGTATGAATACAATGGGCAGGAGAAGGTCAAAGAGAATCTCGCGGTTTACATCGAGGCGGCAAAGCGCAGGAATGAACCGCTGGATCATGTGCTGCTTTACGGACCTCCCGGTCTGGGTAAAACAACGCTTGCCGGGGTTATCGCCAATGAAATGGGCGTCAATATCCGTATTACCTCCGGTCCGGCCATCGAAAAAGCTGGGGACTTGGCGGCGCTTTTGACCAACCTTGGAGAAGGGGACATTCTGTTTATCGACGAGATCCATCGTCTGAATACCGCAGTGGAAGAGATTCTATATCCGGCGATGGAGGATTTTGCGATTGATATTATTGTCGGCAAGGGTCCGTCGGCAAATTCTATCCGGTTGGATCTGCCACGGTTTACGCTCATCGGGGCAACAACCCGCGCAGGGCAGCTTTCCGCGCCGTTAAGAGACCGCTTTGGCGTCTCCTTCCGACTGGAACTGTATACGCCGGAGGAATTGCGGCGCATCGTGACCCGCTCAGCTACGCTGATGGGGATGCAGATTGACCCCTCCGGTGCGCTGGAGGTTGCCTCCAGAAGCCGCGGGACGCCCCGAATCGCCAACCGGATGCTGCGCCGCGTGCGCGATTTTGCACAGATCTACTATGACGGTGTGATTACAAGGGAGGCAGCGGATCACGCGCTGCGCAAGCTGGAGGTTGATGAGCTGGGGCTGGACGCAACTGACCGGCGGATGCTCAGTGCGATCATCAGGTTTTATGGCGGAGGACCCGTGGGACTGGAAACACTGGCTGCGACAATCGGCGAGGAAGCGGTTACATTGGAGGACGTCTACGAGCCGTATTTAATGCAGATCGGCTTCCTGACCCGTACCCCGCGGGGACGCTGCGTTACACAGCTTGCCTATGACCATCTGCATTTAAAGAATGAAACGGAAGAACAAATGTCATTTTGAACGAAAACAGATGAATAAAAATGTCGAAAACGCACAAATGTTTTTTTCTTCCTATTTATTTTTTCATCAACTATTGACAAGGGGAAAAAGTGTGCTATAATAATTTATGCTACAAATTTGGCGTAAACGGTAAATTACCGTTCGCAATATTCAACCCTGTGTCAGACCAACAAGCAATTTTGGAAAAAGCGTCAGGGCAAATCACTTAATCAAGAGAGGTAAACCAAAATGTACGAAGACAAGACTTTAGTTTGCAAGGAATG
>CAMGMW010000262.1 GCA_946059285.1 uncultured Clostridia bacterium | reverse complement strand
CACGTATCCCTTTTTGGGGGATTTTGCGTGAGGATGATTTACATTTTCGCCTTTTTGTCCGCAGAAAGGACGTCGCGGAAGCGCAGCGGACAGCGGTCAAAGCATTTTGTTCCACCGAACTTACGGGACGCTTTGGATTTCTGCAAACATTTCACGGACTGCGCCGCAGACCGGTGTTTCTTGTTGGTATGCTCCTTGCAGTTGCAGCGACCTTCTTCTTACAGGGCTTTGTCTGGACCATTCAGGTCGAGGGAAATGAAACCGTACATGATGAAGAGATTCTGCGTGCGCTGGAGACGCTGGACATTCGATTTGGGAGCTGGGGAGCGGACATTGATTCTCAGATGACGAAGCATCAGATGCTGAATCTGGTGCCGGAGCTTTCCTGGCTTGCGGCGAACCGGACCGGCGGGTGTCTCCACATCCTTGTCACAGAAAGAAGCACCGCGAAATCAGAGACGCCGGAATATGCCGTTGCCAGTGTAGTGGCGGCAAGAGATGGTGTCTTGACACAGGTGTCGGTGCTTGAGGGAATGAAGCTGTGCGCGGTGGGTGATACTGTTTCTAAGGGACAGCTTCTGGTCTCCGGCTATGAAGACTATGGCTTGAGCGTGCGGGCAGTGTGCGCCAATGCGGAAATCTATGCACAGACATGGCATACCGGTACGGTGCTGACGCCGGCACAGCAGCAGATCAAACAGTATACCGGAGAGGAATGGACCGAACGCACGCTGATCATTGGAAGAAAAAGAATAAATTTATCGGGAAACAGTGGAAATCACACTACCAATTGTGATAAAATGGTGGACGTAACCGAGTTGACGCTTCCGGGCGACATCAGCTTCCCCGTTTCGTTGGAGACAGCGACCTACCGATCATATGAAACGGTTGCAGCGGACGTAACGGAGCAGGATGCGTCGCGCCTGCTGACAGACGCGTGGAAACGCATGACGGAGGCGGGGATGATTGCCGGGCAAATTCGCCGGACAGAACAATCCGTAGTATACGCAGGCGGCGTATATGCGCTGCATGCACAGAGCGATTGCGAGGAAATGATTGCACGCATCGTACCGACAGAGGAAATATACAAAGGAGAAAACAATGAGTGAACGAATCATCAATGCAGAGCGCATCGAACAGATCATCAATGTGTTCGGTTCCTTTGACGAAAATATCAAGCGTATTGAACAGACCTACGGTGTAAAGATTACCAACCGAGGCACGGAACTGAAAATCAATGGAGACGAGGAATCGGCCGATAAGGGCGCCCGTGCCATTGAGGGGCTGCTGACCCTTGCCGCAAAAGGCGAGACCATCGACGAGCAGAAGGTGCGCTATCTGATCGATCTGGTGTCTACGGGAAACGATGATAAAATCTCCGAGATGGCGAAGGATGTCGTCTGCATCACGGCAAAGGGACGCCCGGTTAAGGCGAAGACACTGGGACAGCAGCGATATATGAAGGCGATCCGCAAAAATACGATCACCATCGGCGTCGGTCCGGCAGGTACTGGAAAAACCTATCTGGCCGTGGCGGCGGCTGTGGCAGCGTTCCGTGAGAAGACAGTCAATCGCATCATTCTGACCCGTCCTGCAGTGGAGGCGGGGGAACGGCTGGGCTTCCTGCCCGGCGATCTGCAGAATAAGGTCGATCCGTATCTGCGCCCGTTGTACGATGCGCTGTATGATATGCTGGGCGCCGAGACCTATCAGAAATATCTGGAGCGGGGCAATATCGAGGTTGCGCCGCTTGCCTATATGCGCGGCAGAACGCTGGACGACAGCTTTATTATTCTGGATGAAGCGCAGAATACGACGAGAGAACAGATGAAAATGTTTCTCACCCGTCTTGGCTTCGGCTCCAAGATTGTGATCACAGGTGATATTACCCAGATCGATCTTCCCACGGATAAGACCAGCGGACTGAAGGACGCGGTACGGATCCTGGAGAATATTCCCGATATTGCAATCTGCAGGCTGACTGCCAGCGATGTGGTGCGCCACGCGTTGGTACAGCAGATCATTGCGGCGTATGAAAACGGAGAAAAGAAATCACTGCCGGCGCAAAAGAAGGTCTACAGAAAGAAGTAATTGTAATGAAACACAGAATCATGATTCGCTACGTTCATAAGCGGGACCGGAATCCCGCGCTGACGCTCCATCTGCATCGCTGCATCAGTGCGGCGCTGGAAGCGGAGGGGGTTCGCGTCCCCTGTGAGATCAATGTGCTTGTGACGGATGACCAGGGCATCCGCAGAATCAACGCCGTAACACGGAAGATCGACAGGGAAACGGATGTGCTGTCTTTCCCGATGTTCCAGTTTACTCCGGGGGCGTTCCCTGAGGATGTGAGTGGGCTACTGGACCCGCAAACCGGCATGCTGCCGCTGGGAGACATGGCGATCTCTCTGGAGCGGGCGCGGGATCAAGCGAAACGTTTCGGCAACACATTGCGCCGAGAGGTTGGCTATCTCACGATCCATTCTATCCTGCATTTGATGGGCTACGATCATCTGGACGAGGGTGAACAGAAGCGGCAGATGCGGATACGGGAGGAAATGATCGCCGCAGAGCTGGGCTTACAGCGGATTTGAACAGGAGAGAGAAAATGAAGACGAAATCAGCCATGATTACCATAGCGGGGCGCCCCAATGTCGGGAAATCGACCCTGATCAATCGACTTGTAGGCGAAAAAATTGCCATTGTTTCCAATAAACCGCAAACCACACGCAACCGTATCTGCGGCGTGATCACGCAAGGGGATACCCAGCTCG
>CAMGMW010000261.1 GCA_946059285.1 uncultured Clostridia bacterium | reverse complement strand
GTTACAAGCCGGCGGGGCAAAGCACACCTGCTCTTGCATGGCGTTCAAGGCGCGATCATATTCATTGCCATAGCCTTCGGATGATTTCAGAGATTCGATAGCGCTGAGCGTTTGGCGACGAAGATCCCGCTTGTGTTCCAGTTCCGCATTCAGTGCGTGATATCGTGTGACGATGCTGTCATCCTGAAACAGCGACGAATCGTCGAATTCAGGAAGATTCTGAGCAAGACCGATGATCTGCGCGTAATTCTTTGCTTCGGGCGGAGACTTATGCAGCAGCGCGTAATAATCCTTCACCAATGGCAGTAGATGGTTCTGCACATAGTTGTATGTTTTCTGCCGCTGCGTCAACGTCCGCTGTTTTCTTCTGAGCGTCAAACTGAGCGACTCCAGATAAATCAGTTCACTGTAATACTGCTGATCAACCAGACCGGCAAAGATCGGAAACTGTTCGATGGTATCCTTCCGCTTAGCAGAATCGGTGAATCGATAGAAGAGAGCGAATTTACTCGCAATCAGATTTTGATGCTGGAACATATAAGAGACCATATTCCGCAGAGAAGGCTTTCTGCTTTGCTCATCAGCCCCCTTCAGATTGGTGATCGTCATGCCTAGTGCAGTTTCGATTTTTTGCTGTACTTCCTTGACAGACGACGGCATGACATCTGTGAACATGTCCATGCTGATGTCGCTTCCAGCGAAAGTATCATCGACTTTCAAAAAGTACATATGCCCGTTCTCTGCTGCGCTGCGGCGCGCGATACAGTACGCAGTCTTATCAATGTGAATCAGGATGCAGTAGATGGACGTATATTCGGTGATGATGCCTTTGGGCACAGAGCAATGAGAGCTGCACAGGCAATAGTCGATGATTTCCACCAGCGCGCTTTTTCCGGTCTTAGAATCTCCGGTTATGATGTTGACACCCGGCTGCAGCGGGGCAATACGGCGAGAATTATCCTTTCCAAGCAGTACAATGGCTTTCAGATAACAATTCACGTCAAATCCACCTCCAAAAAGTGAGAAATCTGTTCGGGTGTACTCTTCTTGAATAGGATGCCCAGATAGTAGGCGGCTTTGACCCATTGTGCAACCGACGCAGAGAGTTCTTTGTCAGTATGCCGGATTACCTTTGTGTAGCGAAGACGATGTTCGCCGCACAAGACAAGGATATCGTCAGCACACCCGACGATGATGGCTTGTTTAACTCTGGGCAGAAGAAACTGATAACGCGCATAGAAACCAGCAAGCTGAGAAGGGCCGCTAAGGAACCTGTCATTGCTGAGCGGTATCTTGTGGTTGAAAAGCGATTCGAATCGGCTATCGCTTCTCGCTTTTACCAGCTTGTCTCTTGCAGGCTCATGATAGAGAATGGGGATGCACAAGGACACATCTTGAATGCTGCAAGCCTCGCCGTAGCCGGTGAGAAAAGATTGAATGAGACGCGCCATAAAGTGGGGATTCATGGACAGAACTTGAATGCATTCAATGCTCATCTTCTTCCTCCAGACTCCATTTGAACGCTCGTTCATCTACAATTTCGTGTATGATGCCGTTTTGAAAGTGTCCAGTGTTGCCGACGACATTGCCGAAGTCAGTGGCTGGCCATGAAGTTGCACGGTCGTACATGTCCTGGGATTCGTCGATGTGAGCGCAATGATCCCGGCCACGTACGCGGCGGGAAGCCTGACGTTTTTCGCCGTCCAGCCTACGCTTAAGATCGTCTTTATATGCCGGCAGACTGGCCATGAAAAGGACATTGCTCTGTGCGCTGCGAAGCACCTGCGTGTGTGTGCGCCAATAATCATCTATAGCGGAATGAATGACCTGGTCATATTCAATACGCTCGATTTCCTTGACGAACACCTTCTCCTGAAGCGCTGCGCAGTCTTCGGGGGAAGGCTCACCTCCGGCACCTGATGGAAGATACACGTGATCGCTTTTTGCAAAACGCCCGGTTGCGTCAATCACCATCTGCTCAAATTCGTCGAAAGAGACATGCCATTTGTGCGGCGGATCAGCGACCTTTGCCATGATGTGTCCAAGAAGAAATTCGATATACAAGCGCCGGTTTTCCAAGGGGATGTGCCGACTGGCTTCGGCGAAAATCTGATCAATTTCAGATATGACACTCTGATCGGACCAAATCTCGATTTTGCCGAGTATATCCATCAGTTCTTTCTGCGTCAATGTGTTTGCAGAAAATATGTTGTCATAATGTTGCCGAAAGCTCGATTCCCGCTTGCGCCTTTCTTCGCCGCAGACTTTGAGCAGGCGATACCGCGCGTCTGTATCCGCTGTGTTCCAATTGTAAAAAGCGGAATTCTTTGAAATGCCGGAGGTGGTGTAAAAAATAAGCTTTTCAAATGTGGATGTGCTAAGCTTGTTCTTACACCAATTATCCAACGTATTCCAGAAATCTTCGTCCCTGTCGCTCAGATTTCGCTTTCCGAGGTGATGTTTGATTTCCTTTTGAACGCGGTTTTGACCAGAGTGTGAAACGATACTGACGTCTCCCTCAGTTTCTATGAGCATGGATTCGCCTTTTTTGAGCGAGAAGCAATCGAACAGGGCGATAAAATATTGATAGATATCGCCGATCTTCTGCTTGGTTGCATCATTGACTGCCGCCATGAATTGAGCCTCCCGGTTTATATGTCGCACTGGGTCAAACATTTGCATGGTACATATATGGTGGTTAGGCTTGGAATTTCGATACCTATGAACCATCTGTTTGTAATATTACGATATTTCCATACAATATTCAAGCCTATA
>CAMGMW010000260.1 GCA_946059285.1 uncultured Clostridia bacterium | reverse complement strand
GGATTTCTCGGTATGGACTTTGTCCTGCAGAAAGCTCTCCCTGATGGGCGGATTGATCGCCGGGGTGGCGATGATCATCGTTTTCTGTATTCTGAGAAAAGAAAAAGCCGCAGGGATCGCGGATGCTTTCGCGGTCCCTGCGGCGGCAGGCATCCTGCTTCTAAAGCTCGGATGCTTTTTGAACGGATGCTGCCACGGAAAACCCACGGACGGCCCTTTCGGAATGGTGTTCCCCGCAAATGCGTCCCAATATAACTTTATTAACAGTCTCAAGGTTGTGAGCGCCAAATCGCCGATCGTTCATCCCACGCAGTTATACGAGATGGCAGGCGTTATAGCCGCAATCACGGCGGCCATGATTCTGCCGCGCGTATGGAAGCTGAAAGATGGCTGCAGGGCTGCGATCTTTGCGGTCTTATTCGCTGCGGCAAGATGGATCATCCTGCCCCTTCGGGAATTGCCATACGACAGGCAAATCGTCACGGTCTTTTATCCGTGTCTTTATGCGGTCGTGATCGGTTTTGCCGGGATTTTCCTCGTGAAACACGCAGTCGCGGGGAAACAGAAATATTTATTTTAGTGGAGCACTATGAGTGACATTTTCTTTTTAGTAGTCGGTATTATACTTTTCGGTATCGGTTTGCTTTTGCTTGCGGCAAAGGTTATGACTTACATAAAATGCACCGTGCCGATCAATGCAACAGTCGTAAAACTGGAAACAGAAAGTACCTTTTTCCGTGGCGTAGAACATACCCATTATCGCCCGGTCGTGAGGTATGTGGTTGACGGCAAAAGCTATACCGAAGAGGCATATTTTCGGACTCGTCGGAAAACGAAATATCCGGTTGATTCAGAAATGATCATGTATTACAACCCGAAAAATCCTGAACAAATGCGATTTGTCGGGCATCTGTTTCCGTTGCCGATCGGACTGGTGTTTCTTTTGATCGGCGCTGTTTTGATTTGGTGCTACTTTCTGTGAAGCTTGAATCGCCGGTCTTTCCGACACGCCCCATCCGTACAACCTTGTTTATCCTTACATCACAACACACTGTCCTGTCGAAAGGTAAAACAACAAGAATCATATGATGAAAAGAATGATATCCATCCTTATATCCGTGCTCATGCTTTCTTCCGTGATGCTGCTCGTATCCTGCGGGAAGCCGGAGGATGACAAAACGCACGATGAAGTTTTCCAGGAGATAGCCGATTTAAGCAGAGAGAAAAACGAAAAGCGCCGGATGTTCCTGTCCTCGGATATATATGCCGAGGCGTATGCCTATTTGAGCGGAACACTGGATGGACTCCTGCCCGAGAGCGAATATGAGATATCGCTGGAGCCTGGGTCGCTGTTCGGCGACGATCTCAGCGTATTCGCGGATTTTGCGAAGAACAGCGAAACAAGGCTTCAATTCTTTTCGAAAGCAGAGGTATATATAAAAGTCGATTTTTGGTCTTACGGCTGGGAGGCGAAGGATTTCGCAGATGCGCTGATGGCTTATCAGATCAGCGGTGAGCTTGCGGTCGACGAATTCGGCAAGGATGTTTTTGAAATGGATGCGGTATCGGGGGAGGCTGTCTTCTCGCCGATGCCGGGAGTATAAACACGAATCAAATATAAACAAAATATTCAACGGAGATAAAATCAATGGCAAAATTCTGTTATAACTGCGGAAATCCCATCAAAGATGGAAATATGTTCTGTTCTAACTGCGGCGCGAAACTCGACTCACCGACGAGGGTTCAGCCTGAACAGACCCGCACACAGTACAACGGTGACCCTAATAATCAACCCCAACGGCAGCCACAGCAATCACAGCGGCCACAGCAGGAATACATACCCAATCGGCAGCCGGTTCAGCCCTATCCGCAATACGGCAATCAGCAGCCGCCGAAAAAGAATCACACGGTGCTTATCATCTCTCTCGCTATCGCCGGAGTTGTAGTGATAGCGGCATTGTTGCTCTTTTTCTTACCTAAGTTCCAGCACGGCGGAGATACCCTGCCGAGCTCGATACCCCCTGTAATGGAGAATGTGACCGAAGCATTCTCCTCGTTCGATACCAAAGAACCTACCGAGGAGCCCACCGAAGCATTCTCCACGTTCGAAACCGAAGAACCTACCGAGGAGCCCACCGAAGAGCCTACCGAAGAGCCTACCGAAGAGCCCACCATGCCCGCAGCCACTCTGCCCTACACCGACAGCCTCGGTAAGATCGAAGAAAATGATTTTGCTTGGATATCCGATGCTATGAGCGGCAGCCTTGACGGTTCCTTCCTCAGCAACGACGAGCTTCTCGGAAAGTGGAAGGGCGAATTCATATTCAATGGAATATGGGAGCTCGTCTACGTCACGATAGATACCGACGGCACGATCACCGCACAGCCGTATATGATCAACTACGGCGACGGCTGGGGGGACGAGTCGGGCAATCCGCCCTACATTTTCAGCGGTTCCTTCGACATCAACCGGGTATACGGCGATGGCGGCTACGGAAAAATCGATTTATATCAATTCATCGTATCCGGCGGAACTCAGTACGGCATAGGCCAGTTTAATACGACGAGCGGCAACAAGGCCGAAGTCTATCTTGTAAGGCCCTAAATGCGGAAAATCCGTATGTGGGAAACCTCACTGGCAAATGATAGGTATCTATTGCAAAGAATTATCTGATGATTCTCGTAACAATCCCCTTTTATGTGGGTGACGTTGCTGTATCAGTTGGTCTATTCCGGCACCGCCGTCCGAAATGCAAATAAGCGCAAGCCGGAGTTTTTT
>CAMGMW010000259.1 GCA_946059285.1 uncultured Clostridia bacterium | reverse complement strand
GGGTTATTTCAAGAAAATCACGCCCCAGTCTTTGCGTATGTCCGGGGAGCAGCGCTTCAAGGAGGGCGATGGGCTGAAATATGCCGCGGAGACCACCAATGCCGCCGAGCTGCTGGTTTTTACCGACCGCTGTCAGGTTTACAAGGCGCGCTGTGCCGATTTTGAGTTCGGCGAAGCATCCGCGCTGGGCGACTATTTGCCGGGCAAGCTGGGTTTTGACGAGGGCGAATCGGTATTGAATGTCTGCCTGCCCGGAGATTACAGCGGAAATGTCGTGTTTGTCTACGAAAACGGCAAGGTGGCAAAGGTGGAGCTGTCCGCCTACCAAACCAAGTCCAATCGCCGCAAGCTGACGGGGGCATATTGCGATAAGAGCCCATTGAAGGCGGTGCTGCTTTTGAAGGAGGAGACGCAGCTTGTGCTCTACTCCACCGAGGGACGTGCACTGATCTTTTCTACGGCACAGCTTGCCTCCAAAACCACCCGCTCCACACAGGGCGTGGCGGTCATGACCCTCAAGCGAAAAGCGCTGCTGGACCGGGCGGTGACGCTGGAGCACAGCGGCATCGTCAATGCTGCACGTTACCGTACCCGCACGATTCCTGCCGCAGGCGCCGTACTGAAGGACGAGGATGCGGAAGAAAAACAGATTTCTCTGGAGATTTGAGTTATGAATCAAACAAAAAGCCATTGGGCATTCATTCGGAATCTGCTGATGATCGTTGTTGGAAGCGCCCTGTTTGCGCTGGGTTTTGTCCTGTTTCTTGATCCTAAGGGCTTCAGCTGCGGCGGTGTTACAGGCATTGCCATGCTGATCGTCCATGGTGTGAAAACAAAATGGCTGACGGTGGGTCTCCTCACCGCTGCCATCAATATCCCTCTGTTTTTCTTTGGCTATAAGGAGATCGGTAAACACTTTTTCTTTGGCTCTATGCTGGGTATGGCCGTTTCCTCCGTATGCTTTGACCTGTTTCCCCTGTTCGTTCCCATGGTGGAGGTCGAGCCTCTTGTCGCCGCCATTTTCGGCGGTCTGCTGGCGGGCGTGGGCTTGGGAATCGTCTTTATCGCCGGAGCATCCACGGGCGGTGTGGATATCGTTGCCCGCCTGCTCAAGCTGAAACTCCGCAATTTCCCTCTCGGAAAAATCATCCTCTGCATGGACCTGTGTACGGCCATTGCCGCCGGTATCGTCTATAGGGAGTTTAACAACACCCTTTACAGCGCGATTACCCTGTTCATCTCCTCCGTCGTGCTGGATAAGGTGGTCTATGGTCTGGATTATGCCAAGGTCGCTCTGATCATTTCCGACAAGTATGAGGAGATTGCGTTGGCCATCGACACCAAGCTCGACCGCGGCATTACGCTCCTGCGGGGGCAGGGCTTTTATAAGCGCAGCGATAAATACATCCTTTTGAGTGCCGTCAAGCGCAAGCAGCTTGCCGAACTGAAGGATCTGGTCATGACCATCGACCCCATGGCGTTCATCATCCTGCAGGATGCCAAGCAGGTGCTGGGCGACGGCTTCAAGCGGTACGACCGCTACGAGCTGTAATTTTGAAAGGAGACTGCCCTTATGAGACGTTTGCTTTTGGCGTTGCTGCTGCTGGCGATATCTGCACAGCTATGCGCCTGCGGGCAGTTGGAGGATTATCTTTCCGTGAAACCACATGTGGAGCCGAGCATCAGCGACCCGGAGCCGACGGAGGCAGAGCTTCCCCCGGTGGTAACAAACAGCAGCGAGCTGCGGGGCACTGTGCTGTCCTTTATCCGAAGCTGGGTCGAGCGGGGAACGATCACAGTGGCGGACTATGAGGGGGATCTGTCGGCGGATCTGGCGGAAACGATGCATTATGCCACCAAGGACGATCCCATCGGCGCCTATGCGGTGGACTATGCCGACGCGGAGCTGCTGACAGATACTGACGGCGGCAGGAGTATTGAAATCAGCATTGTGTTTCGACGTTCGGCGGCGGAAATCGACTCGATTGTGACCGTAAGCGGCAATACCGGGGCGCGGGACAAAATCCGTCAGGCGCTGACAAATTTTGACACTGCCTTGACGCTGCGCATCCGCAACTACGAGGAGACGGATTTTACGGCAGACATGCGGCGGTATTGTCTTGAGAATCCGGCAACGGTGCTGGCCCTGCCGGAGGTTTCTGCGGATGTCTACCCGCAGGAGGGAGAAACGCGGGTGCTGGAGCTGCATTTCACCTATCCCCATACCAGAGATGAAATGCGTGCCATGCTCGCCTCTGTCAATACGATTTTGAATTCTGCGGCTGCCTATATTCGCGGCGGGGAGACTGCGCGGGAGCGCGCAGCGCTGCTGTTCCGCTTTTTGACGGTGCGCATTGACTATACTGTTGCCGAGGGAATGCCCGCTATGCCGGCGTACAGTCTCCTGAAGGAACGGCAGGCGCACAGCAGTGCCTTTGCCTCGGTGTTCTATGCCGAATGCACGCGGGCGGAAATTGACTGTGCCGTTGTGGAGGGAACGCTGAACAGACAGACGCGTTATTGGAACAGTCTGAAGCTGGATGGACAGACATATTATGTGGATTTGATGCGCTCCATAGAGCTGGACGAAACGGAGCTGACGCTGTTGACTCAGGAGGAAATGGCGTGGGCGGGCTATGTCTGGACGGATATGCCGGAGCCACTGTAGGAATGAAAAATTTTGCTTGACAAACGCACCAAACGTGCTATAATGAGTCTTGCAACTGCGGGTGTAGCTCATCCGGTAGAGCGCCACCTTGCCAAGGTGGAGGTAGCGAGT
>CAMGMW010000258.1 GCA_946059285.1 uncultured Clostridia bacterium | reverse complement strand
AAATCATTGAGATGGCACGCAAATATGGTACAAAGCTGGTATATTCCTACCGTAACGATCCGGTTCTGGCGCCGGAAGAGATGATCCGCGAGCTGCTTTATGATTCTTCTTTCATTTTTACCAACGAGGTGGAGGCGGAGTATATTGAAAAAACGCTGGGTCTGCGCCATATCACGGACCTGTTCGGGAAGGGAAGCGCGGAGATTATTGTTACGACCCTTGGAAAGGACGGCTGCCTGGTTTACGAAAAGTGCAGCGACGGCTCTTACCAACAGGAATGCGTTTCCATCACTTCAGTTCCGCTTGCAAAGCCGGATACCGTCGGCGCTGGGGACGGCTTCGTTTCCGGGTTTATGAGCGGCTGGATCAGAGGCAAGTCGGCAAAGGTCTGCGCCCAGTGGGGCAGTACGGTTTCCTCCTTTGTGATTGAGAAGGAGGGCGCGGTGACGAACCTTCCGACTCTGGAGCAAATGCTGGCACGCAACCGGACAAGACCGGATGCGCAGAATGCGTGAATCAAAGAGGTGAGCATATGAATATTGTCGAAAGAATGAAAAACGGAGAAAAAATATCGATCGGCATGGTACACACCCTGCCGCTGCCCGGGACATATGAAAACTCCTGCAGTATGGAGGAGATCATCAACCGTGCGGTATCCGATGCGGTTACGCTGGAAAAGGCTGGATTTGACGCGCTGATCGTGGAGAACGTCAATGACGCGCCTTATTCCCGTGCGGGGATGACCGTCCAACAGATCGCGGCAATGGCAATCATTACGAGAAAAGTGCGCGAGGCGGTTACGATCGAGGTGGGAATTGATGCCTGCGGAAATTCCATTGCGGGCATTGAGATTGCCAACGTAGTCGGCGGCGTGAGTTTCGTACGCATCCCGGCGTTTGTGGATGTCCGTGTCGGCATGAACGGCATTGATATGCCGAACGGCGCGGAGGCGGTTTTGAAGAGAAAGGCGATCCACGCAGAGCAGGTCAAGATTTTTGCCGACATCCAGGTCAAGCATACCTATGGACTGTGCGAGGCGATCTCCATTGAGCAGTCCGCCGCATGGGCGGTGGCGGGTCACGCGGATGCGATCATCGTGACCGGTGTGACAACCGGAGCGGAGACGCCGCTGGAAACCATTTCCCGTGTGAAAAAGGTTGTGAAGCTCCCGGTCGTTGTCGGAAGCGGTGCTTCTGTCGGGAATGTCCGTGCGCAGTACCGTGTCTGCGATGGCGCGATCATCGGCAGCTCCCTGAAGGAGAACGGAGATCTGCGCAATCCGGTGGTTGCTGAGAAGGCGGCGGCATTTATTGCCGCGGCAAAGGAAACGGAGGGATGCTTGGTATGAGAATGATCGGTTATGTTACGAGCGGATACAAGAGCATCGAAGGCAGTGTCGAGGTTGCCCGGAATTTTATCCGCGGCGGCTGCGATATGTTGGAAATCAGCCTTCCGCTGATTAACAACCGGGAGGCGCCGTACCTGTCTGATCTGATGAAGCAGGCGATCACTGCCTATCCGGACTATGATGCCCATCTGGAAGGAATCCGTCAAATCAGAAAAGAGCATCCGGAGATCAGCGTAACGATTCTGCTTTACAATGAGGTTGCAGTGACCATCGGTGCGGAGAAGCTGGCGGAGTTCTGCAAAAAGAACGGTATCCATGACGTCAACAGTCCGGATCTGAGCGATCCCCATGTCCGAAAGGTGTTTGCGGAGTATGGAATCCACGAGGCGGGACTGATACTCTATACGCCGGATGAAAAGCGGCTGCGGCATGCGCAGGAAACCGACGGCTTTGTGTATATGCAGGCGTTTCCGAGGGAAGGGCAGGAACTGACACAGGGAATGGATACTCCGGCCGGTCTGATTCGTTATATCCGTGAAAACGGGATCAAGAATCCGATTTACTGCGGCGGCGGTATCCGAACAGCGGAGGACGTGGAGACGCTGCAGAAGGCGGGCGCCGACGGCTTCTTCCTTGGCACGTCCCTCCTAAAGCTCTGTGACGAGCCTGAAAAATTTGTAGAGACTGTGAGGATGTTCAAGGCTGCCATAAAACCGTGAGCAGTACATCCGGATAGGAGCTGATATGGTAAAATTTGAAACACACAAAACAGCGGTGATTGTTGTTAATATGCAGGAAGACCTGATGGAAGCAGCAAAGACCGTTGGGATCGAAGCGGACGCACTGGCTTCCCGCATCGGTGCCTTCGTCAGGGAGATGCGCATGCGGGGTGCGCTGATTACATTTGCCGCCTCCGTTGACGGCGGTGCGCTGGATGCACGTCTGGGGTATTGCCCCGAAACCGATTACCTGATTGAAAAACCCTGCACAAGCGCATTTTTCGAGACGGATCTGCGGTATATCCTGATGAACCACAAGGTCGACCATGCGCTGGTCTGCGGACTGAAAACCAATCTGGACTGCCGTGCTACCGCAATTGACGCAACGAGTCATGATTTGATTTCCTATATTCTGTCGGATCTGACCGCTGCGGACAGCGAGGAGACCAAAGCGTTCCATCTGCGTGAAATGTCATGGTATTTTTCTATGCCGATCACGGCGGAGGAAGCAATCACCCGGATGAACGACGGAAGGTTTTAAGGAGGGGAACGGACATGAAAAAACAAAAAACAGCTTTGATCGTTGTCGATATGTTCAATTCCCTGACCCGTCCGGGCTACAGGACCTTCTATGATACCGCCGGAAAAACGATGGAGTATTTCCCCGAGTATGTCAATAAGCTGCGGGATATGGGCGTTCTGATCGTGTTCATTGCGAGC
>CAMGMW010000257.1 GCA_946059285.1 uncultured Clostridia bacterium | reverse complement strand
AAAAGATTTTATTCAATTGTACCGCAAAAACCCGCTACATACAAGGGATTTCGGGCTGGAGGCTACCGAATAGCGACTCGGATTTCGAGTCAGTCCCGTTATAACCACTTCGATACCACTCCGTGTATGTCAAACACGAGCAACACTATGAAGCCTCTAAAATGAGGAAAATCCAAAATGTTAAAACAGCGTGTTAGAACAACAAGTGATTCAGTTTTTAGAACCCGATCAAACCCTTGAGAATAAATGATCTCAAGTCAGACCCGGCATGGTCACCTCAGCAACTCCCCAAAAAGAATATTGCCTGTAACGGGCATGATTATATCAGTTTTTTAGCAGAAAATCAAGTGATTTCTTTAATTTTTCCGATATCCCAGTGGCTGCGCATGGCCCCGCCATTGCCGCTCCAAATTAGAATGGAGAGAAAACAGCATCGGCAGCTTGTGTAATGGCATCCTACGCTCATCGCAGGCGGCACTTGCCGATCTTGAAGCTTACTTGTCCGCACCTGCATGATTTCTCCCTATGCCCCGTGCTTACGGATATTTTCGAAAAATAACGATTTACAAAAAACCTTTTCGCCTATTTCCTTTTTTATGCTGACGTGCTACAATAAAAGAAATAAAAGAAAAGGAGTTGATTCGTATGAGGAAACTATTGAAGGGCGGCACTGTTGTTAACGCAAGCGGAATAGAGACGGCCGATGTACTGATTGACGGCGAAAAGATCATGCAAGTTGCGCCGGGTCTTTCCTGTGCGGATGCAGAGGTTGTTGACGTCAGCGGTAAGCTGCTGTTTCCGGGCTTTATTGACGCACACACCCATTTTGATTTGGACGTCTGCAACACCACAACGGCAGATGACTTCTACACCGGCGGTCGCTCCGCGCTGCGCGGCGGTACGACCATGGTCATTGACTTCGCGTGCCCCAACAAAGGGGAAAGCCTCCAATATGGACTCGATCTCTGGCACAAAAAGGCGGACGGAAAGACTGCCTGCGACTACGGCTTCCACATGACCATTGACGATTGGAACGACGGGATCATCGCAGAGCTTCCCGAAATGTTCAAGCAAGGCATCAGCTCCTTTAAAATGTATATGACCTATCCCGCCATGATGGTCGGAGACGAAGCTATGTTCCACGCACTGCGAAAAATGAAAGAGCTTGGCGGAATCGTTGGCGTCCACTGCGAGAACGCAGGCGTCATCGATGCGCTGATTGCGGAAAAGAAGGCCGCCGGCGAGCTCTCCCCTGCCGCGCATCCGCAGTGCCGTCCTTCCATTCTGGAAGCGGAAGCAATCAGCCGACTTCTGAAAATGGCTGAGCTCGCGGATGTCCCCGTTGTGATCGTGCATCTGTCCTCGGAGGACGGACTGCAGGAGGTACGGGCCGCCCGTGCACGCGGGCAAAAGGTATTTGTGGAAACATGCCCGCATTACCTGTTGATGGAAGCTTCCCTTTACAGCAAGCCCGATTTTGAAGGCGCAAAATACGTTTGCGCACCACCGCTGCGGCAAAAGGCAGACAACGAAGCGCTCTGGAGCGCGTTGGCAAACGATGAGATTCAAACCGTTTCCACCGACCATTGCAGTTTTACCCTGAAGCAAAAAGACGCCGGGCGCAATGACTTTACAAAGATTCCCGGCGGCATGCCCGGCGTTGAGACACGCGGTGTGCTAATGTACACCTACGGGGTTGCCGCGGGCAGGATCTCCGCAGAAAAGATGGCAGCGCTTCTTTCCGAAACACCTGCGAAGCTCTATGGCGTCTATCCCCGCAAGGGACATATTGCCGCAGGCGCCGATGCGGATATTGTGGTCTATGAACCGCAGGGAAAAACCGTCATCACTGCCGCTGATCAGGTCGCAAACGTGGATTACGCCCCATATGAAGGCTGGGAAATTGCCGGACATATTGCGCAGGTCTATCTGCGCGGCACACTCGCCGTTGAAGAGGGAAAGGTGCTCGAGGACCGCGGAGGAAAATACATCTCACGCGGCAAATCCGTCCTCTGATTGGGCTTCGGTTTCTTCCTTCCGGAGTGCGCCAAAATACGGTTTTTGAGTCAAAATGGTGCTCCAGTGGAGCAAAAACGTCAAATTTCGACCAAATTTGCAGCAAGATTCCACAATTTTCCTGAAAATACTTGCAAATTTTGCACATTGGGTGTATAATGCAGATACTGTTTCCGATATTGGAGGGCAATAAGCATGAGCCGCATCGATAAGGACAATTACTATCTGGATATTGCAGAAACCGTCTTAGAGCGCTCAACCTGTAACCGTGCAGCATACGGTGCGCTGATCGTCAGAAACGACGAGATCATATCCACGGGCTATAACGGTGCTCCGCGCGGCCGCAGCAACTGCATTGATCTGGGATACTGCATTCGTGATCGGCTGAATATTCCTTCCGGCGAGCGCTATGAGCTTTGCCGCAGTGTCCACGCGGAAGCCAATGCAATTATCTCTGCTGCGCGCAGCGAATGTATTGGCGGGACGATTTATCTGGTCGCACAGGATGTGCGCACCGGTGAGCTGTTGCCAAACCTACAGCCGTGTCCCTCCTGTCGCCGCATGATCATCAACGCAGGTCTTTCAAAAATCGTCATCCGCAGGACCAAAACGACGTACGACATCATCAATGTGCAGGAATGGGTGTTCAATGACGACTCTGTCATCGACCCGTCAGAATCCAAAGCATAATGCAAAAGAGCGTTCTATACAGAACGCTCTTTTTTTATGTATGACAGCTCCTTGCATCGGGAAGAATCTCTGCAGGAGGAATGTAC
>CAMGMW010000256.1 GCA_946059285.1 uncultured Clostridia bacterium | reverse complement strand
GATAATTCTGTCTTTCATGCCGGAAACAAAATCTCCTTTTTTTGTTTCCATTATGATTCGTCTCACGCCGTTTGTCAATGAAATAAGTGCGAGCTTTTTCCATCGATAAGGCACAAGGAGTTGTGCAAATTGAATAATGGATAAAGATAGACACGGCTTGCGGTCTCTGCTAGAATGAAATTTCACATAACATTCCAAAAGGAGACAGCAAGCCATGTCTATGAAGCGGTAAGTGATCACCGGACGCAGGGAGTGGGAAACAAACGCGGTAACGCCGTATGAGAAGCAGGAAAAAATACCGCGGAAATGCCCTGCGCCGCACAGGAACAGGAGGGATCAGGCGCACAGCAGGACGGTTCAACATCGGTTGCCGTGCACCTCTGTCTGACGGCAAAACAGTACCGTGCGTCCGATTCGCCGCTTTCCGCTTATTCCGGTTCGGCAGCTACCTTGTTTGCACCGTTCGTGTCCGGTTTTTGTTGACTGTTGCAAGATTGATCGAATTTCCTTTACAGGAAAACCGCTGTATCGGTAGAAAAGAAATATATCACTCTTTCATTGACCGGTCGACTAAAAATGCGGGAAAGTGCACGACTGTAGGCATCCAACTGCCCGCGATAGTACTCCGCCCGTTCGGGCTCTTCCCCTTGTCGTAGGTGGTCGCTTTTGAAGTCTAAGATCGTTAAGCCGCCGCGCTCTATCAGGCAGCAGTCCGTCACGCCCTGCAGCAAAATCTCCTCACCCTGCAGCGCGGGATCGTAGAGCGATCCGTCCTCCAACACGGAAAACTTGAACTCCCGAATGACCTGCTGCGCATGCAGCACGCGCTGACCGAGCGGTCCGGCAAAAAATCGCCACAGTTTCTCCGGCTCAACCGCATCAAGCTGCTGCCGGGTCAAAAAGCGCTGCTGCTCGAGGCGGAGCAGCTCTCTTCGGATTCCCTCCGGATCCGTGCATGCCGCGAAATCCAGATACTGCATTGCAAGATGAATCGCTGTACCCCGCTCTGCCGGCGTCAGAGGACGCAGACCCGCGACAAAACGCGGGCGCACAAAACGGAGCTGCGGTTTCTTTTCCGCCGTATGCTCAGAAACCTCTTCGTCCAGCTCCCGTCCCTTGAGCTGCGTTGCAGTCAGCTTGGTGGGGGCTTCCGTAGCGGCCGTATATGGATATGATCGCTTTTGAAGCGGCGGCAATGGCTGTTTATCCTGTTGCTCCAGCATCTGCTGTTGTGTCTTCTGTGGCAAATAATCCAGCGCGTCATGCGACAAAATGCGCCACGGATGCTCAGATACGCGGGTAACGTCCGGACGGTTAGACAAGGCAAACAGAGCGCCCGCTTCAGTGCGAGTCATGGCCGTCATCAGAATCCAGTCTCCGAGACAATCCGCGCCCTCGATCATCGCGTTCCCGGCGGGAATCGTCAGATCCCGAGCGATCGATGTCAGCTTGGAGACCAGCCGCCGGGTACAGCAGGTCATGATCATACGGTATTTCGCCCGTGTCATCGCCACATAAAGTACCCGCATTTCCTCGGAAATATTTTCCTTCTCCAGTCGGTCAGAAATTGCGCTGCGGGCAATCGTGGGATAGGTGATGCGCCGTGCCGTGTCATAGACGCTGCATCCGATTCCCAGTTCGGTGTCCACCAGCACGGAAGCGCGTGCATCGGTATGATTGAAGGACTTACAAAGATCTGCCAGAAATACCACCGGGAATTCCAGCCCCTTGGATTTATGCACCGTCAGCAAGCGGACCGCGCCGGTCACGGCGGTATCCTCCGAGGAGACACCCCTTTCCTTTACAACATCCAAATATCGCAGGAAGTAATTCAGTCCATGACGGTCGCCGCTTTCAAAACTGCCGGCCATCGCATAAAATGTATCCAGATTTCTCCCCCGCTGTACGCCGCCCGGCAGAGCGCCGTAAATGGAGCGCAGCATCAGTTTTTCATCCAGCTCATCAAGAAGCGTGCAAAGAGGAAGCTGCTGTGCCAACTCACGGAAACGGCAGATCGTCTCACAAAAGTCCCGCGTACGTTCCGCACTGCGAAGTGCGTCAAACAGATCGCTTCTTCGGTTTTTCGCACGCACTGCGGCAAGTTCGTCCGCCGTAAAACCGAATACCGGCGAGAGCAGTACCGTCAGCAGCGGAATATCCTGATGCGGATTATCGATCACCTGAAGCAGCGCCACGAGAAACACGATCTCCTGTGAGGAAAAAATATCATCGTTGCCGCAGACGCTCAAAATGCCGCGCCGGCGCAGCGCCTCCATATAGATACCCGCTTTCCCCGAAAGAGAGCGGAACAGGATCACAATGTCTTCCGCGCGGATCGGACGAAGCTGCTCCCCCTCCGGGATCCGCTCTGTTCCGTCGAGCAGCTTCGCGATTCTCTCAGCGACAAACTCCGCCTCCACCTCCGCCCGTTCCACCGGCGGCTGCATCGGCACCGACTGCATATCGATGCAGTGCAGCTCCACGGCGGGCGCTCCCATCTCCGGCATGACACGACGCGGACGCAGCGCTTCCGCATCTCCGTAGCGCAGTCCGCCGACACGCTCCGTCATGGTCAGGCGGAATACGGCATTTGCCGCATCCAGAATTTCAGGATGGGAACGAAAATTGTCAGAAAGCAGGATTTTACGCGGCTGTCCCGGCTTTGCCGCGGTATACGGCGCAAAGCTCTTGTACTTTTCAAGGAAAATGGTGGGATCTGCCAGGCGGAACCGGTAGATCGACTGCTTAACATCGCCTACAAAAAATAGATTTTGTCCGTTCCTTGAAATGGCGTTGAAGATCG
>CAMGMW010000255.1 GCA_946059285.1 uncultured Clostridia bacterium | reverse complement strand
AAAAGACCTCGCGCAATACCGTTCTTGCGAAAGCCATCGACAACATAGATGCCTTCCAGATAGCCCACCGGAGAGCTGTCCGTGCCCTCCACATAGTCGCGGCGAAGCTGGCATTGGGCAAAGCCGATGGGCGTTTCTCTATGGAACGCCAGAAAAATGACCGTATTGGAATCCAGAACCATTTGGGTGAATTCCTCGGTCAGCTCGGAAAAATCATGTCCCGGCCACAAAAGCAGAGCGAGGGTGGTAACGGCAGGGATATCTGCGGATGCTGCTTTTCGGATTGCAATCATCTCAGATAGTCCCCTGTTCTGATGTGCGGACCGATGCAAGCCAATCCGACAGAATCCTGCGAGCCGATGCTGCGCTACCGCTGCTTTCCTCGTGGAGCAGATCGTGGCGGGCATTGGGAATCAGATGCATGGTTACGTCTGTCATGCCCGCCCTCTTCATGCGGTCGTAAACGGTTTGAACACCCTTTCCTGCACCGCCGACGGGGTCACTCTGCCCGGAGAGCAGCAGAATGGGGATGTTTTTATTCCAATGCGCATAGGTATCCTTCGCGCCGGTGCGTTTCATGGAACCCAGCAGCTGCCAAAACAGACCTGCGGATATGTCCTTGCGGCACATGGGATCCGCGAGATAGGCATCCAGCTGTGTATCATCGGCGCAGAGCCAATCGAAAGAGGTTCGGTTGGGCTTGAATTTCTGGTTATAGGTCTCGAAGGACAGATGTCTCACAAGATCGGTCGTACCATCAAAGCCGGCTTTCGTGATTTGTCTCCTCACAATTGCCGCCATGATAGAAAGGAGCGCGCTTGGCTGATAACCGGTGCCAAGAATTGCGGCACCCGCGATTCCCTCAGGATGAAGTCCCAGATACTCCCGCAGTAGAAAGGAACCGAGAGAGAACCCAAGCATGTAATGCGGTACGCCCGGAAAGCGCTGCTCCAGCAGTCGGAAGAAGCTGTGCATATCCGCGAGAGAAGCTTCCCATCCCGCCTCTCCGAAAGATGCGATATTGGGATTCCCAGGATTTTTGCCATGACCACGCAGATCGAAACCGGCAACAGCGATGCCGTCGGCTGTTAGCGCTTGTGCCAATGCGCTGTAGCGTCCAATATGTTCCGTCATACCGTGAGTGACTTGCAAGATGGCATCAGGTTCGTTCTCGGGCAGCCACAGCATGGCAGGCAGACACATCTGATTGCCGCCGGCAAAATCAAAGCATTCTGTACGCATATCCAACCCTCCATATTTCGTGGATGCTTATTGATAAATTATAGCACGGTGTGAAGAAAAGCGCAACGGACGAAAAATCAAACGGCACAGAACTGAGATCTCTTTTCCAGCTCTGTGCCGTTCTTCTATTGTATGCCTTGCTGTTTTGGGGCTTCCGGGTGACCGGATTTACGTTACCCCAGGTAGTGCGGCGGGTCAAGTCCAGCTTTCGCTTTTCTCTTTTGGAAAGCTTCTCGTAGGGAATGTATTTTTTCACGACGCGTCTCCTTTCGGTTTCTGGAACCATCATAGCGCAAAACGCGAGAAATGTCAAAGGAAGTGTCTGGGTTCCTCTGCATCTTTATCCGGAGACACATACTACTATCTATCTATATGATATCAACGGTGTCAGGCGTGTGCAACAGCTCTCAGGAAATCATAATCTGATACATTTAACGCCCCAGAAGCTTCCCCAAAGGGCGGCTTCCCATGATAAAGGCAGGAACTCCATATGATTCTGCATCGTTAGCTTGAAGCAGGTCGACCAGATCGGTAATGATGGGTTCCCCTACCATGAGGATTCTGATATCTTCTCGTGTTTCATAAGAATCAGTCCTTTTGACATATTTTCAACCATGACCACAGTTGGCAGAACGGAGTAAAAAAAATATACGACTACCTATATTGACTAATACAACTATAAAGTTATAAAATGAATTAGAACAATATGGGATGATATCTATGTGTATTAATCAGAAGCGATTAACAATTCAAAACATTCCGTCCGTACTGTACGGTGACAACAGTGAAAACCTGTATCTGTACATCCATGGCAGAATGGGCTGCAAGGAGGAAGCGACACGGCTTGCGGAAATTGTTTGCCCCAAAGGATACCAGGTGCTGAGCATCGATTTACCCGGGCACGGGGAGCGGACAGGCGGAATGGAGCGGTTTGTTCCGTGGGAAGTGGTGCCGGAATTGCAGGCGGTTTATGCTTTTGCCCAGAAACGCTGGAAGAAAATCAGCCTCTATGCAAACAGCATTGGCGCATATTTCAGCCTGTTAGCCTTCCAGGAGACCAAGCTGGAAAAGAGCCTCTTTGTGTCGCCAATTCTGAATATGGAAAAACTGATCCATGACATGATGGGATGGGCAGATGTGACCGAAGAGCAGCTCAAACAGGCGGGGGAAATTCCTACCGATTTTGGGGAGACGCTCTCGTGGAAATATTTGACCTATGCGGAGGAGCGCCGGATCACCATATGGGACAGCCCCACGTCAATCCTCTACGCTGGGCAGGATCATCTGACAGCGCGGGGAACGGTTGACAATTTCGTCCGGTGGTTTGGCTGTGCGATCATGGTCATGGAAAATGGGGAACACTGGTTCCACACCAAGGAGCAGCTGGCTGTGCTGGATGCATGGCTTCAGAAGGAAACGGAACAAGAGCGTCAATACAAGGAGGAAAGCTTTGAAGAAAGTTAAAATTACAGCCATACGCAAAGCCTGCTACGCCGACCTCATGGAGCGGTACGAAAATCCCATCCAGCACGCCTGTGATGTTCAGGAAGGACAAGTCTGGATTGCCAATGGGTGGCAGAAGC
>CAMGMW010000254.1 GCA_946059285.1 uncultured Clostridia bacterium | reverse complement strand
ATGAGTTTAACCGTCTTGTCGGACGCTACGATAACTGGCTGACCCGTGCGCTCTCCGCGCCGGGCATGTGGCTGCAATATCTGACTACCAACGAACCGGATGATTCCATGATTGAGGTCGGAATCGAATCGCTGACGTTGGTGCTTCCCGAGAAGGAGGGGGCAGACCGGTGGTAAAGAAATATGCGGATTTGTTTTTGGATGCCCGCCGTGCATTGATCGAACAGGAGGGCAGCTTTGCCGCCAATGTGGCGCGGGAACTGCTGTGTGCGGCGTCGGGAAAAACAGCGGAACAGATCATCGCGGATCGGGAGATGTATGCGTCTCAGGAAGTCTGTGAGCTGACGGAGTCCTTTGTGCAGCGCAGGCTGAAGGGTGAGCCGATGCCGTACATTTTGGGACAATGGGACTTTTACGGCATGACGCTGATCGTGACCCCGGACGTGCTGATTCCGCGTGATGACACTGTGGCGGTGACGGAACTGGCTGTGAAAAAGGCAATGTATCTTGAACAGAACCCCCGCATTTTGGACCTTTGCACCGGCTCGGGCTGCATTGGTCTGGGAATTGCGCGCCGTGTCAAGGATGCAAGAGTGACACTGGGCGATGTCTCACAGGCGGCGCTGCGTGTGGCACGAAGGAATATTTCGCAGCAAAAGCTGGCGGGACGTGTGAGCTGTGTTGCGTTGGACGTACGCA
The DNA here is from genome assembly GCA_946059285.1 of uncultured Clostridia bacterium. The sequence continues at coordinate 2,128 of CAMGMW010000254.1, read as the reverse complement.
TGCCCGCGCCGGAGTTCCTTGGCACTTATGATTTGATTGTAGCCAACCCACCCTATGTGACCTCAGCGGAGATGAAAACGCTGGATCCGTCCGTTCGCGATTTTGAACCGCATCTGGCACTCGACGGCGGTGAGGACGGTCTGGATTATTACCGTGCGATCATAAAAAACTATACCGCGGTATTGGCGCCGGGCGGCTATTTATGCTTTGAGTTCGGCATGGGACAGGAAAATGCGGTTTGCAGTATGTTGGAAAACGGTGGCTTTGAAATTTTGGAACTGAAAAAAGACACAGCAGATATTACGAGGGCAGTTCTTGCCCGGAAAAGAGAGGGAGACTGACTATGGCAACGAAAAAAACAGCGTATGAAGCCCCGGCGCCCGCAGAGGACAGGAAGAAAGCGTTGGATACGGCACTGCATCAGATTGAGAAGAATTTTGGGAAGGGCGCCGTTATGCGTCTGGGTGACCGCCCGCAGATGTTTGTGGATGCGATCCCCACCGGTTCGCTGGCTTTGGACTCGGCGCTCGGCATCGGCGGTCTGCCCCGCGGCAGAATCATTGAAATCTACGGACCGGAATCCTCCGGCAAAACGACCCTGGCTCTGCATGTGCTCGCATCTGCGCAGCAGCGCGGCGGTGAGGTTGCTTTTGTGGACGCGGAGCATGCGCTGGACCCCACCTATGCAGCGGCCATCGGCGTGGATATCGACTCTATGCTGGTCTCCCAGCCGGACACCGGTGAGCAGGCGTTGGAGATCACGGATGCGCTTGTCCGCTCCGGTGCGATTGATGTTGTCGTCGTTGACTCTGTGGCAGCGCTGACTCCCAGAGCGGAAATTGAAGGCGAAATGGGCGACGCTTTTGTCGGCTTACAGGCCCGCTTGATGTCGCAGGCACTGCGGAAGCTGGCAGGCACGGTGGCAAAAACCAACTGCATCGTGATCTTTATCAATCAGCTTCGCATGAAGATCGGCGTGATGTACGGTAACCCTGAAACCACCACCGGAGGCAATGCTTTGAAGTTTTATTCTTCGGTCCGTCTCGATGTTCGCAGAGTGGAAGCCATCAAGAACGGTTCTGAGGTTGTCGGCAACCGCACCCGCGTCAAGGTCATCAAGAATAAGGTCGCGCCTCCCTTCCGTGAGGCGGTTTTCGATATTATGTACGGCGAGGGCATTTCCCGCTTTGGCGAGCTGCTGGATATGTCCGTGGAGCTGGAGCTGGTCAATAAGAGCGGCAGTTGGTTCTCGATCGGCGACGAGCGCATCGGTCAGGGACGCGACAATGCAAAACAGTATATCGCGGATCATCCTGAGATCGCCGCGGAGCTGGAGGCAAAGGTACGCGAAAACCTGTTTAAACTTCAGAACAAGGAAAGAGCTGCCGTGAAGCCCGCGGGTAAGGCGGTAGATGTCTCTGCTGATGACTTCGATGCGGATTGAAGCCATTGAGGAAACGCGCTCTCCGCAGGGGAAACTGCGCCTCCGTTTTGATGACGGAAAAACAATGCTGGTCTTTCCGTCTGTGATCGCCGAGCTGGGGCTCTACAGCGGGATGCGGATCCCGGAGGCAGCGATGGAGTCCCTGCGGGAGTCCTGTGGAGAAGCCTCGGCCCGGGAACGGGCGGTCAGGATTATTTCCGCCTCCGCTGTTTCCAAGCGGGAGCTGGAAAAACGTCTGATCCAAAAGGGAGAGACGGAAGAACACGCGCAAAAAGCGGTGCAATGGCTGGACGAATTGAGCCTCTTGGATGACGCGCAGGTTGCGGAACAGATTGTTCAAAGCGGCGCGGCAAAGGGCTACGGCGCAGCGCGTATTCGTCAGATGCTATATGAAAAGCGTGTCCCGCGAGAACTTTGGGACGAAGCGCTTGCAAAAATGCCGTCGCAGGATGATGCTATTGACAGCTTCCTGCAGCGGCGATTTTGCGGGCGAACACCGGACCGAAGGGAAATCAAACGGGCAACTGACGCATTGCTTCGCCGGGGGCATTCGTGGGAGGACATTCGACGTGCCCTTGCACGCTATACGTCGGAGGAAGTATTTACAGAGGACTAGGAAAGGACGGTACAGCGGCTATGGGCTTTCGTGTGGGAGTGATCTCGCTTGTCTGTGCTAAAAATCAG
>CAMGMW010000253.1 GCA_946059285.1 uncultured Clostridia bacterium | reverse complement strand
CGAAGAAATTTCGCAGAGCGCTTCTGCCGCCTCCGTGGTAAAATCCGGCATTGCAGCAAAATCCCCCAGCGATACGATCCCAACCAGTTTTCCATGCTCCTCTACCGGCAGGCGTCTGATCTTCTCGCGTGCCATCAGGTCGGTGGCAACCCGCGCATTCTCCTGCGGCTCCACGGAAATCACACGTCTTGTCATCATCTCGGACACTTTCATTTTGTTTGGGTCCTCCTCGGCGGCAATGCACCTCAGAATAATGTCCCGGTCCGTGATTACACCACGCAGCTTTCCTTCCGCTGTACAGACCGGCAAGACGCCAACGTTATGGCGCGCCAGCAAGCGTGCAGCGACAGCAGCAGTCTCCTCCGGCGAAACCGATACGATCTTCGTGGACATCATGTCTTTGACCAACATATGTTCTACCTCCCATAAAATCCGCCTCTGCCGACATTGCGCCGGCAGAGGCGGTCGTCTATGGTTATTATGGGAAAAAAAGTGAAAGCTTATACGCAGTTACTTTTGAAAACAGGTATCGATGGCAGCCGCTGCTTTCTTTCCAGCGCCCATCGCCAGAATGACTGTCGCAGCGCCTGTCACAGCGTCGCCGCCGGCATAAACACGCTCGCGAGTGGTCATATTTTCCTCATTGACAATCAGGCAGCCCTTCTTGTTGGTTTCCAAGCCGGGGGTCGTAGAACGGATCAGTGGATTGGGGGAGGTTCCGAGCGCCATGATCACAGTATCAACAGGAAGCTCAAATTCGCTGCCCTCGATTGCGATCGGGCGGCGTCTGCCGGAAGCGTCCGGCTCGCCCAGCTCCATACGGATGCATTGCAGCGAACCGACGCGTCCGTTCCCGTCATCAAGGATCTTTGTCGGATTGCACAGTGTGCAAAGCTCAATTCCCTCTTCCTTTGCATGGTGCAGTTCCTCGCGCCGGGCAGGCATTTCCGCCTCACTGCGGCGATAGACAATGTACACATGCTCCGCACCGAGGCGCTTTGCACAGCGTGCGGCATCCATCGCGACGTTGCCGCCGCCGACGACCGCAACCGCTTTTGACACTATGACCGGCGTGTCGCTTTCTTCGGTATATGCTTTCATCAGGTTGATTCTGGTCAGATACTCATTTGCAGACATGACGCCCTTGAGAGCCTCGCCCTCAATATGCATAAACATGGGAAGTCCCGCGCCGGATCCGACAAAGACCGCCTGGAAGCCCATCTCAAACAGCTCATCTACCGACAGGATCTTGCCGATCACCATGTTGGTCATAATCTGCACGCCCATTGCCTCAAGCTTTTTGACCTCATTGGCAACAATGCTTTTCGGCAGGCGGAATTCGGGAATGCCATAAACCAGCACGCCGCCGGCGGTATGCAGTGCCTCAAAAATCGAGACGTCATATCCCTTTTTCGCAAGCTCACTGGCGCAGGTCAGACCGGCAGGTCCGGAACCGACCACTGCAATTTTGATTCCATTGGATTCCGGTCTTTCCGGCATTTTGTTCACATTCTCACGGTACCAGTCCGCAACAAAGCGCTCCAGGCGACCGATTGCCACCGGTTCACCCTTAACGCCGCGGATACATTTTGCCTCACACTGGGATTCCTGTGGACACACACGTCCGGAGAGTGCAGGCAGCGCATTGGTGGAGGTAATGATCTCATAGGCGGCGAGGAAATCCCCCTCCGCAACCTTGGAAATAAACTCGGGAATCCGGATATTGACCGGACAACCGCCGACGCACATGGGCTTTTTGCAATTCAAGCAGCGCTTTGCTTCTTCCATTGCCATTTCAGCGGTATAGCCTAAAGAAACCTCTTTGAAATTCTTATTTCTGACATTTGGCTCCTGCTCCGGCATAGGAGTTTTCGTCATCGTCATATTCGGCATTTTCATTCCTCCCTACTGTATCAGTGCCTTGCCGATTTTTTCGATCCGGCAAATATGGTTTTTTTCGTCCTCTGTCTCCTGATCACGGTAAACGCCGTTCCGGTTCATCAGCTCGGCGAAATCGACCTTGTGACCGTCAAAATCGGGTCCGTCCACGCAGGCAAATTTTACTTCGCCGTCCACGGTGACGCGGCAGCCGCCGCACATGCCCGTGCCGTCAACCATGATCGGGTTCAGGGAGACAACAGTTTTCACGCCAAAAGGCTCCGTTGTCTTGCAAACAAATTTCATCATCGGAATTGGACCGATGGCAAGCACTTCGTCATACTGATTTCCCGCTTCCAGAAGCTGCTGCAGCTTTACCGTGACAAAGCCATGCTCTCCGTAGGAGCCGTCGTCGGTCATGAGGTAGAAATTGTCGCTACAGGCGCGGAATTCATCTTCCAGAATTACAATATCTTTATTGCGGAAGCCGGCAATCACGTCTACCTCGCACCCCGCCTCCTTGAACGCCTGCGCGGAAGGAAGTGCGATTGCGCAGCCGACGCCGCCGCCGACAACGCATACCCGTCTGATGCCCTCTGTCTCCGTCGGCTTGCCAAGCGGACCGACAAAGTCCTGGATGTAGTCGCCTTCCTTCATGGCGCCCAGCATTTGCGTGGAAAGACCGACTTTCTGGAAAATGATCGTGACAGTCCCCTTCTCGCGATCGTAGCCGGCAATGGTCAGCGGTACGCGTTCCCCATCATTATCAATGCGGAAAATAATAAACTGCCCCGCCTTTGCTTTTTTTGCAACAAAGGGTGCTTCCACCTCCAGCAGAGTAACTGCCGCATTCAGTTCCTTTTTACGAACAATTTTGAACATTCGATTCATCCTTTCCGTATGCAGGTCTTAAATTTTTTGCCAGCATTATTATAGCATGAAGCTGCAA
>CAMGMW010000252.1 GCA_946059285.1 uncultured Clostridia bacterium | reverse complement strand
CGTAGTCTTTGGTAAAGCTTCCGGAGACTACTTTGAACATACCGCCGTTTCCAATAAAATTGATCAAGGTGGTATGTGTGATACCCGTTGCATAAACGCCGCTGAAAACCCTCTCGTTGGCGCCCGCATTCAGCGTCAGGGGAACTTCAATGTTCTGAACGAAATACTGGGAGAAGGGGAACACATTGTTACCCATGCCGGAGGAGGCACTGCCGCCGCGGAAATCCGCGATCTGGTAGAACTCATACACGGTTGCGCCGGATTCCGCCAGAATAGAGCCGCTGCCGGAAATAAAGCCCCATGCATAGAGATTACCGCCGCTCTTCACCGTAATGGAACTGTTATTCGCCATTTTGATGTAGCCGTAATCGCCAATGGGGCGTCCCTGCTGACCACCGCCAGCTGCGAAATATCTGCCGCCCAGGCTGATCGCACCATTGACGGTGATAGAAGTACCTTCGGCCATCGTCAGCGTCCGGAACGCTTTAGATGTTGGGGTCGTGCGGATTGCCGCAGGAGAATCCGTATACAGGGTTCCTGCTGCATCAAAGGGAATTAGCAGTGTAATCCCAGCAGGAATGGTGTAGGTACCGCTGATAGAACCGTCGGTAGCCAATGTGATTTTAGATTGACTGTTCGCCTGTGCATAGGCAACCGCCTCATTCAGATCCGCAAAACGCTGACCGCCCGTCTCAAAAAGAGCAACGGCTTTGCTTGCAAATTTTGCTGTAACAGTGCAGTCACTTTCGATATTCAGAGCAGTGGATGCAGCAGTGGCTATGCACTTGCCGGTGGTCAGATTGTACCAGCCAAGGAACTGATACCCCTCTGCCGGGCTTGCCACCACCTGATAAGCTGTCATAGAACTTTGCGTGTTGCTGTATTCCTCTGTGACAGTCTTACCATCCACTGTATAGGTGCCGTTTTCGGCAGGCACAAAGGTCGTGGTTGCTGTTACATCTGAGACCAGTGCAACATCGGTCATGGTGATTTTTGTAGCTGTGGTGCTGCCAGATGTTATTTTAACTGTAATAGAAGCACCAGCATCAAGTTCATTGCTAAAGCTGCCATTTTCAGTGACGTCAGTTCCGTTTACAACAATCGTACCGCTATTCAGCTCAATGGAATAGTTGAATGACAGTGTGGCTTTTGTGGCTTTGTTGTTTTTGATAGTCAGTGTGGAGTTGTAGCTGGTGTCACTACAGGTTCCTCCGGTAGAGACGACTGAACCAGTGATCGTTGTGCCTGTTGCGCTCCAAGCATTGTCTGCTGTACCGCTAAAGTTCAGACCAATGTTGGCATCACTCAGACCGGTCAGTGTGCCGCTCGTCGCCGCAAACGCGGGCAGTGCGAAAGCGGGCAAGAGACTCAGAAGCATAACTGCAACTAAAGTCAACGACAGAAATCTCTTTGATATACGTTCAACCATTTTCATCTTCTCCTTTTCCTGGTTGCTGTTTCAGATTTTATTTCCGCATAAATACTTATGCCGATAATCAATGTTATAAGCGCCCAGATGTGGGCCCTGTGAAAAACTGAGCTTGTATCCGCACTGCGGAAAAACTCCTCAACAAAGCGGAACGCCCCGTAGCTTATCATGTATATGGGATATGCCTGGCCGCGATACTTCCCTTTCAGAACACGCGGGCAAAGGCAGATAAGCAGTATTATGTAAAACCGTATCTCTGCTTCGCGCGTCGGGAAACGAACGCCGTTCATGCCCGGTATCGGTAAGCCGATACAGCAGCCTGATACGATACAGTTTATACGCGCACACATGACGGTGAATATCATGCAGGGAGTAAATACGTCAAATACCTCCCTGTATGACCGTTTTGAGAGCTTTGCTCCGAGCCAGTAAGCCAGCGGCATGAAGAACACCCCGCCGAACAGGCTCATGTTTCCAAGGCTGTCCGTATTGAACCCGGTTTCAAGAAAGGCAAATACCTTGACAGTCAGCACGCCAAAGAGTGTATGTAGAACTGATATCAGCAATGCAACATACCACTTTAGTTGCAGTCTGTCTCTGAACAGGCACAGCCAGACAAAAGTGAAACACGAACCGGCAAGGAGTAGCAATATCAAGCTGTTTTCGGAGATCCAGCTTGCTAACATCTCCATACGTTACCTCCCTGCAGCATCCCGTTTTTCTTCCAGACAATACGCAAGATAAAACAGATTCAATAGTAATATGACGAACCCGACAATACCTACAAACTCAGAATTTTTCATATAGAAAAGCCATGCACACACATCCCCCAAAAGCTTGAAAATTGCTATTTGGACTTTTCCTCTTTTGGAAATGCTTTTTGCCTTAATAACATATTCCATAGCAATAATTAAATCCAATGCAAACGCAGAAGCAAGCATCCCGTCGATTACAGTTATTCGAAAAATACCCGCCATGATCCCTGCCAATACCAATGTGATAATGCCGTAAAAAACTTTATTCTTTACTTTCTTGATACTGGATACATTAAGCGAAAAAATAATCACATCAAGGAGCAGCCATATGATATGTCCCCAAAAGCCTTTCGACCAAACAAGAGCATTTATCTCCCACGCAATATTAAGACTTCCCGAAAAAAGCGGCATCATTCTTTTTCGCTCGTTGCGGTATTTAATGCCGTAGAAGCAAATAAGTACATAGGTGACTGACCATAATATTACTTGTAAAATGTCTAACATATCAGATTGGCTTTATTTTTCCCGTCATCATCAATTTCACACATAAATTGTTGTGAGATATTGAGCGGGTGTCATTACCTGCCGAAAGCAGTAAGATTATTTTATCACTCATCGCACTCACCCTGTTTCTGCGATATCTTT
>CAMGMW010000251.1 GCA_946059285.1 uncultured Clostridia bacterium | reverse complement strand
TTATTCGCTATATCGGTCATCATTTGTGAGATCAATAAGATGAATGATTCGGTACCAAGTCCATCCGTGGCATTGAGAAAAATGACAGAGAGTGGACTGCTGGATTATATTGTTGAAATGGCTGGAAACTGCCTAAATATGGCAATGGAAACTGCACAGGATACCGTAACTGCTGATACTGGAAAACTCTTTGTCCCACAGAACTGGATTAAATCAAAAGCTTCTTTAAAGGATATTCGAGCAGCAGTAAAACAGATGGTAGCGTCTTTAAAGATGCTTCCTGATGGTAAAAAAGTTCTTGCCCGACTTAATGAAGATCTGGCAATGAACAAGGAAGATTTTGAAGCCCGCTGGACAGCGGACTAACAAGCCGACAAAACGATATCATTTGACATTTCGGGTCGAGTGCATAAGGCGTTCACGGAAACAAGTCACTGTGGACTTATCCCCTAAACGGACAGGCCGGGTTGAGACAACGGCATATTATACATTTCGTTCTCGCTGGTATTATATAGTAGCGAAAGAAATATATTGACCTGTTTCCGAGAACAGCGGCCCTTTAGGCTTTGGATTTGATGTCAGCCTTATCTCGCCCATTTCAGGGGTAGAGCAGTTCCCACGGACACACGGAAAATCTGACATCATTTCGGGCCTGTCGAGCCATGTGGAGACGGTTGTCTGCCTGTGCCGCAAAGAAATCCGCAGCTGATATGATCTCTTCTTTTCAAACAACTGGAGGCACCGAATAATGAATCAAAGAAAGTTCGCAAGGATACTCATACATACAAGGTGGAAAATATCTGCTGTTTTCCTGATTTTCGCATATATTCAGCAGTTTCAGCTGTCTTTCAGCGTTCATATGAGCAAGAGATACCTGTTTATGGAGCCGAGATGGCAGCTGCTCAATACCGCGATTGCGGCAATTCCCCTGCTGATTCTCTTTTTTCTCACCCGGCGTATGGACATTGCCACTCTCGGCTCGTCTATACTGTTTACCGTTCTGAGTCTCATCAGCTATCATGTCGTGGTCTATCACGGCAGTCCCTTCTTCGCCGCAGACATTTATTCCATCGGCGCCGCCGTCAATGTGCTTGGCGGCTACAGGTTCATTGCTGATTTGTGCACATTCCGTCTGGGCATTCTTTTTCTTATCCAGCTGGTAATCTGGGGTGCGCTCTTTTTGAAAGCGGATTGGTTCCGCCGCAAATGCCCCAGGCTGGCTGTTTCCTGCCCCTTGCTGATCGATGCTGCCTGCATCTTTCTCTGTTTTTTCAGCCCCTGGGCGCTGTTTTCCAAAAATATCGTCACATGGAACTGGCTTCCCTCTATATCTGAATACGGTTATGGCATCTGCCTGTGCAACAGCTTCTACTCGTTAACCCACTCCATCAACAGACCGGAAAACTACAGCGTTGACACCATCGCCGCCGAGCCCGCCTCCGAGGGCAGCGGCGCCCGGCCGGATATCATCCTGATTCTTAACGAATCCCTGTATGACCTAAACCTGTGCACGGACTTACCTGAAAGTGCAGAGATCTTCCAGCGGATGCGCAACATTCCCGGCGTCAGCAGCGGTTACGCTGTGTGTCCCACAATAGGCGGCGGCACAAACAATTCGGAATTTGAGCTGTTGACCTCCAACAGTATGTCTATCCTGAATCTGTCCGCCCCCTTTTCCTCTATGAGTATGAAGGGTGTCAACAGCATCGTTTCCTATTTGAAGCAGCTGGGGTACACTACAACTGGTATGCACTGCGCTTCCGCTGTCAGCTACTCCCGGAACCGCGCCTATCCAGAGCTGGGCTTTGACAATGTGGTTCTGGGTGGCGATTCCTTTCAGTATTATCAAGGTCACGGCTCCCGCCGCTGGCTTGACAGCGGTAATTACGAGGATATGATGCTTTGGCACGATGCCGCCGGTGACAATCCCCGTTTCACCTATCTTCTTACCTATCAGAACCACGGCGGCTACGAAAAGAACGACGAATCATTCGATACCATCCATATCCAGTCAGACCGCTTCGGTGATCGTACCGGAGAACTCAACGAATACCTGACCAGCATTGAGAAATCCGCAGATGCCTTCGAGTCTCTGATTTCCCGGCTCAGCACCTATAACCGCCCTCTGGTCGTGCTGATGGTAGGCGATCACGCCCCGTCTTTCCTTCCTCAGATCGTTTCGCAGGATGATCTGAGCGGTGAGGAGCGGGATGTGGTTTTCTGCTCCGTTCCCTATTTCGTCTGGTCGAATACGGATTTTGATGGTTCTCTGTTCCCGGAATACACTTCCATGACAGATCTGATTCCCATTCTGCTCAAAGCCGCTGGGATGCCGTTAAGCCCGTATTACGCGACTATCCTGAAGCTTGGTCAGGCCCTCCCGGTCCGTACCAGCACAGGATACTGGCGGGATTCTCTGGGGCAGTACGGGACCATCGCCTCCAGCGAGACCTATTCAGGCCTGGTAAACAACTACCTGCGCATGGAATACAACAACCTCAAGAAGGGCAGCGATTATCAAAGCGCATGGTTTCAACCTCAGTCAGCCATGGAATCTTCCCCATCCTGACAGAATATATTAGTCCCCTGCCCCATCGGGTCACGAAGCCCTGCCCTGCATGGCCCACCGCTGCCTGCCTGTTTCTGGATGCGCCCATGGGCGATCCATCGTTTGCCTTTGTCGGGAGCAAATCAGCAGCATCTAGTGGCAAAACGTCCGCCAGTCAGTGTTACGGCTGGCGGATATCTTTTTGGAAAATGTGCAAAAATTTGCAAGAATCTATTTGCAATTTTTTGACGTATATGTTATACTGTTCAGGTCAAATACAGACAGTC
>CAMGMW010000250.1 GCA_946059285.1 uncultured Clostridia bacterium | reverse complement strand
CGTCACGCAATTGAGCTATCTTGAGGATCCTCTGAGCTCTGTCAATATCCAAACCCTGCTGCGGGCCCGCGACAGTCTTCCGCAGTATTCAACCTATAACGATTTCTTGGATGGCTACCTCCTGTTTTTCAACCGGGGCCAGGTTGTGCTGAACAATAACCTGACCTATAGCTACGACGATTTTTATCACCTGCATATGCATCCGGAAGGCTTCACGCAGGACATGTGGCTGCAGGATTTGCACACCGGTTCCACATCCCTTGGCGAATGTGAGCTGCACAGCTTCTTGTTCATGAACGGGGAAACCGAGCAGGTACGGAATCTGATTCAGTTTTCTTTTCCCTTTTTGCCTTCTGTGTACCACGATGGAAAGGTCGTGTTGTATGTTGACCAGCAACGCATGAATGATCTGCTGCAGACCTTTGGCTTGTCGGACAATGAGTTTGCCTGCATCCTTTCCCCCTCCGGACAAATGCTGGCCTGGACGGATGACAGGCTATGGAGCGGCGAGGCGATTGACCAGCTGCTGACCACCGCCAGAAACGACCAGAATTTCGCCCAATACCAGATCAGCGGGCGGAACATGCTGGTATCCAACTGCACCTCCGGGCAGACTGGATTGACCATTATCATTGCCCGCAGTGCCGACACTGCCTATGCCCGCCTGAACAGCATCCGCTGGATTGTCGGCGCGGTCTGGGTGTTTGCGCTGCTGCTCGGCATCACCATCAGCTATGCGTTTTCTCACCGGAACAGCTTCCTCGTCCGTTCCCTGGCGCAGGAGAGCGGCGCGTCCCTGGACGGCATGAGCTATGCAGAGGCCTTGCAGACGCTCCGTCATTCGTTTGACGAGATCCGCACCTCCAATGACACCATCCAGAAAAACTACATGGAGCAGCGGCATTACCTGCAGCGTTCCTTCCTTTCCCAGATGATCCGGGGCGAGTTTGCCAATGAGGAAAGCGCTCAGGCCACCGCGCGCAGCCTGCAGTTGTTGGAAACCGGGCAGCCCATGTGCGTAATGCTGTTCCATCAGGACGGCATGTCCTCCGACGAGACAGTTGGCTTGCAGGTGGCAGTCAACTGTAAGGCGGTGATTCGCATCGCCGTGGAAAGCCTGGAGAAAAAGGCCCTGCGCATGGACAAGTCGGAAAGCGACTATGTGGTGCTGCTGACCGGCGAAATGCTGCGGGAGCGCGTGGAGGCCCTGGTGGATATGGTTCGCTCGAACCTGCCCGAGGCTGTGAACGATTCGCTGTATGTCTATGTCGGAAACACAGTGACCCGACTGACGGATGTGGCACACAGTTGGGACAATGCCTACTCGCTGATCTATATACAGCCTTCGCCCAGGGACACAAAGGTCGTCTACTATCAGGAGGGCGAAAACCCCAGGTATACCGTCACCTATCCGCGGGATATGCAGAACCGGCTGATTCGCTGCGTCATGAACGCCGATGAGGAAGGTACCCAGGAGCAACTGAACCGGTTGACGGAATGCAACCGGAACGAGCAGGGGGAAACCCCCTCGTTCATCCTCCAGCTGCTCAATGATAACTTGATCAGTACCCTTCTGCAAATCAGCACGATGGCCGGCATGCCCAAGGAGCGCGCCGAATCGCTGATTGGCGATGTAAGAAATGTGATGACCCTGCCGCTGGATATGCAGCTGCAGGAAATCAGACAGCTGTATGTAACCCTATGCGGCTCAATCGGCGAACTTAAAACCGGCAAGCACCAGCTGATGGACGAAATCTCCGATTACATCCGCCAGCATTACATGGATGCGGATCTTTCCCTGACCAGCGTGGCGGGCCAGTTCCATGTGTCCGAATCCTACCTGTCCTCCACCTTCAAGATGCAGACGGGCACCAACTTCTTCACCTATGTGGAAAACATGCGGATGGACAGGGCCAAGGAGCTGCTGCGCCAGACCAACCTGAAAATCAGCGACATTTCCACCCAGGTAGGCTATGCGTCGGTCAATTCTTTCTGCCGCGCCTTCAAGCGCAGCACCGGCTATAATGCCACCAACTTCCGCAACGGCACCGACCTGTAATACTGTGCTGCATGAAAAGCATAGCAGCAAGAGGAACGGCCCCGAAGGTTTCCAAAGGGCGACCGGAAAGCCCTTTGGTCGCGCCCGCAGGCGCGAAACCTCTGCCCTCGGCAAAGCAATCGTTTTAAACGAGGACAGTATACCGCCTTCCCTAAACAGCATAACGGCCCGGCCGCAGAGTGTCCTCTGTCTGGCCGGGCCGCGTTTATATCTATGCCATTATACGCCCTTTTGCCGCAGGTAGTGGCGTATAAGCATATCCTGCATTTCGTCGGGCTGCTCCAAGGTGGAAATGGCCTGATCTGCAAAGAGCATGCAGGCGGGCTGGTCGGGGGTAAAGGGCGCCCAGTAGGCCATGGGCTGACCGGTGACATCGCTGCCGTTGGGGTTGCCTGTGGCGATGAAGTTCGCCCAGTAGTTGCACATCTGCCGGGCCAGATCGTAGTGCTTGCCCGTGAAGGGCCGCCAGCACTTGGCCAGGGTTTCAAAGAAGAACCACAGATCCACCGAATGGAAGGTGCCGGGATGATCCCAGCCGGGAATCTCCGCGTCAAAGCTGTAATAGTACAGATCGGTACCGGCGCCGCTCTTTGCATTGGCGCGACACAGGGCGTGGGCTGCCAGGGCGATGCTGGACATGGAGGCCTGCTGCTTCAATTCCTCCAGGGACGAATGCTCCACATCCAGGTGGCTGAGGAACGCGTCTGCATCCTCCTGCAGGGCAGTGCGGATGGCGGCCACCAGTTCCTCCTTGGTGTCAGCCTGAGGCGCAATGAAGAACTC
>CAMGMW010000249.1 GCA_946059285.1 uncultured Clostridia bacterium | reverse complement strand
CGACCTGCCCAAGTGTTACTTTCATGCCTATTTTCATCTGTTGTTACGCCAGAGTGTATATTTTCGGCAGATCGTAGATAAAGACCGCCGACTCTGTTTCCTCTTCGGCAGATGCCGAGTGTTTGTATAAACTCCCCAACGAGTCACCAGCACAAAGCCCCCCGCATTTCCTACGAAATGCGGGGGGCTCCCTGTATGTGCAAGGCTTTGCCGGCATCTGCAATTCCGCGCAGGTCAGGCAGAGCGGAATGGTGCTCGAAAGGAGGTTGCATATGGCAGCCGCCACATATTCGACACCGCTCTGTTCGGAGAGCACTCCCGGCAGCACATTCCCCATAACATAAACCGTGATCCTAAATCAGCGCCTCATTCTTTTCATGCAGCGATTTCAGTTCAAATTCTGCCGTGCTTTTCCTTTGATCAGATTCAGTGCGATATACGCAAGAACCAACACAACGATCGTGACCGTCATGACCAGATACATCCGTCCGAGCCCCACACTGTGATCCATAAAGTAGAGGTTGATATCAAAAACGTCTTTGATCCCCTCGGTCACATCCGCAGGAAGCTGTGCTGACAGCATTGCTTTCAACACGTCCGCCGTCATATGGTTGCGCAGCAGGGATGTGCCGTAGGTTCCCGGCAGGCAGCCGATCACATTGCGCAGGGGTTTGGAAAATTGGGAAATGGGCATATATGCGCCGCACAGGAAGCCATAGACGGAACTGACCACGGAGGTCACGGCGGAGACCCCACCCTGCGAGGTAAGAAAGCTGCAAATAATGGACGACAGCGCTGTGCCGAACAGCACCACCAGCAGCAAATCCAAAAATACGAGACCGATGGAGGCAGCGGTCAGATACCAGCCCGTGAAGTACAGATAGATCAGACCCACGCCCAGACAGAGCGTGCAGATAATCAGAGTGATCAGCACGGTGGAGAAATAGTAGCTCAGCTGCAGGACAGACGGCTTCACCGGAGAGATCAGCAGGTCATGGCGCGCACCGTTGATCCGGTCCTGCACCATCGTCATATTGGCGGTGAACGCGACCGTTACGCCGCTGACTGCCAGGAGGGAGGAAATCAGCCAGCCGCCGACAAAGCCCTCCAGCAGTGTTTCATCGAGCGATATCCCCTGCGGCAGATTTGACAGCAGGCTGTCGCGGTAGACGTTGCCCAGAAATGTGACAAACAGACACAGCAGGATCAATGGCGCGATCATCGCAGCCAAAAGCGTTCCGCGATCCTTAAAAAACAGTCTTGTGTTACGGGAGATCAAATAACCGAGTGACTTCATTGCCCGTCACCTCCTGCCAGTTTTTTGCCCGTGGCGGCAAGGAAAACATCATCCATTTTTCCTTTTGTCAGTTCATAGTCCGCAAACAGTGCCGGATAGGCGCAGATCAGCTCCGTCGCCTCCTGCGGAGTGCCGATCAGCAGCCGGTACGCATCGTGCAGCTTTGTATAGGGGCGACCCAACTGCGCCACCTGCTCCTCCTGCAAACCGTAAAGCGTCAGATAGTCTCCGGCGTACTGTGTTTTCAGCGCGTGTACCGTGCCTGCGGCAGCAATTTTACCGCTGTCGAGGATGATCACATCGTCCGCCTCCGCTGCTTCTTCCATGTAATGCGTCGTCAGGAAGACGGTCAGATCCTGCTCCCGGCGCAGCCGGGCCACCACATCCCAGACGGTTTTCCGCGTTTGCGGGTCCAGCCCCGTGGTCGGCTCATCCAGAATCAGAATCTTCGGCGCATGCAGCAGCGCCCGGGCGATATCCGCTTTCCGCCTCTGTCCGCCCGACAGCTTTCCCACCGGCCGGCGCAGCGTTTCCTTCAGACCCAGCAGTGCGTCCAGCTCTTCCAGGCGCATGTCGAACTGCTTTCCCGTAATGCCGTATAGCGCCGCGCGGATTTTCAGGTTTTCCAGCACCGTCAGCGGACCGTCCAGCACGGAGTTTTGAAACACCACGCCCAGCTCCCGCTTTACTTCCGGCTCCTGATCCAGGTCCCTGCCATGGATATGCACCTGCCCTGCGTCCTTGGCAAGCTGTCCGCACAGAATGGAAATCGTAGTGCTTTTTCCGGCACCGTTCAGTCCCAGGAAAGCGAACAGCTCACCCTTTTTCACCTGAAAGCTCAGGTCCTGTACCGCCTTGACCTCGCCAAAGCTCTTGTACAGATGAGAAATTTCAATGATTGGTTCCATATGGCTTCACTCCCGTTCCGCGATTTTTCGATTGATGTCATTCGCCGTTTTAACATTGATCAGCCAGGACACGCCTACCACGACAAGGTAGACAAGAGCGACAAACGCTCCGAGCACAACGCCTTCCGCCACGCCGTTAAACCAGGCGCCGTATGCGCCCATTCCCAAAACAACTGTTTCCAGCAGCAGGAAGTGGAGTAGCCAGCGTAGAATGGTCTGGCGGGTATTGAGGTCTTTGCGGGAAAAGAACAGAAAGGTGGGCAGCCCCATGACCGCTGCCACCGGAAAGGTCAGCAGCACATCCCGATTAGTCAGGACGTATTCGGGGTAATAGATGACACCGAAGACGGCACGGACAAAAAAGAATCCCGCAACAATGATAAAATACTGATACAACCACATCTTCATAAAATCAGAAAATCTCATAGCGCCCTCCTACAGACCGAATATTTCCTTCATAGCGGGGACATAGCTGCGTGAGACCATAACGACCTCCCCGTTACGCATGGTCGCCTGAAATCTGCCGGACAGCTCCGGCGTGACCCGCCAAATGGCGCGGTAATTGACGATAAATGCCTTCGATGCCCGGAAAAAGGCCAGGCCCCGCAGAAGCGCCTCCAGCTCGGAGCTCTTATGGCG
>CAMGMW010000248.1 GCA_946059285.1 uncultured Clostridia bacterium | reverse complement strand
GGAGCGTCATATACTGCGATACAGCCAAGGCGGCGACAAACATTAGGAGGATATAGCTATGGTTTTCTATTTCAGCGGAACGGGCAATTCACGATATGTCGCAAAGAAGATTGCGGAGGTTTCCGGTGATGAAGTAATTTCCCTCAACCGGCGGATCAAAGAGAGCGATTACAGCCCTGTAAAGTCAGACAGACCGCGCACATGAAAAATGCTGCAGAAGCTTGTGTGCTCGAAGCAAAACCATGTTCAATCTGGCGCAACAAGCCGTCCCTTGGTTTTGCCCCACACTCAACATATAGTATATATTTTGGATTTATTTGGCTTATGTGTCTGTGAGGCATGGCGGTTCTCCGGCGAATACAGGGGAGAACACAGGGGAGCGTCCCTGTGCTATGCCGCCCTGCCGTCTATCGATATAAGGGAATTTTCCTTAAAGCTGGGAAAGGAAAATTTCCTTAAGCTATCATAACCGCAGGTGATGAAAATGTATCAACTGAGGATTCGTGATCTGCGTGAGGATCGCGACCTGACGCAAAAACAAATTGCCGCATATTTGCAGGTACACCAGACGACCTATTCCGACTATGAGCGCGGGCAAGTCAATCCGCCCGTCGCAGTGCTGCACAAGCTCGCCGATTTTTACGGCGTGAGCGTGGACTATCTGCTCGGCAGGACCAAAGACAAAGCACCCTATCCGAAGGAGTGACGCGATGCATCGCAGAGAAAAGCAAGTGAATCCGCTGACAACACGACAGGTTGACCGTCTTCTGTCACGCATTTCCTTTACCGCCACCACACTCGCTCTTGCAGCTGCGGCGTTTGTGTTCGTTGTTCTGTCGCTTTTGCTGCCGGTGGATCTCTATCTATGGAGTGAGACGCTTTTCCTAGCGCAGCTCGTCCTGTTGCCGCTCTTTGCCATATGGCGGCTGCGGCTGCGGCGGTATATGAGGCAGCCGGTGCCCGTCTATGCAAAGGCAGCGGAGTATTTCTCGCAGACCGTCGAGGCAGGACGCGGTGCGCCCTTTTTTGCCTCGCTGCTGCTCGGCGCGGGTCTGCTGCTGAGCGTCTACTGCGCCCTTTTCACGGAATACAGCCGCGATGCTACGCTGCATGCCGTCAGCATCTGCCTGACGGTGGTCGGCACACTCTTCACGACCTTCCGCCTGACAAAGCAGGCGCTGTGGCGTAGGCTGACGCTGTCTGCCGTACCGGACACGGAAAATGCAGATATTTTTGACCACCACCGCGCCGACCGACGCGCCGTGCTGCGTTGGGTGGTCTACTGGGTGTTGGTCTTAGGCATTTACCTCGCGCTGAGCCTGTTTTTCCGCAATTTCCATATGTACGCTTTGATCCCGATCCTCGCGGCGGTCAATTTCCTGCTGCGTCTGCTCGTGAACAACCCCTTCCGGCGCTATGCCGGCGTGCGTTCACGGCGGTTCAGTGTGCGATTTCTGAACCTCTGCTCGCTGACGCTCACGGTGCTGCTCTGCTTTTCCATCATTGCCACAGGCTCAAATGTCAACGAGGTCTACATTTCCTCGCTGGATTATGGCGCCTTTTCGCCCACGAGCAGCTTTTCCTATGACAAGGCTACCGGCGTCTACACCGTTCGGAGCGGTCGCGACGATTTCCGCATCCTGCAGCTCACGGATATCCATATCTGCGGCAGCCTCAGCACCGTCCTGACCGACCGCGCCGCTTTTGACGCCTGTTACGCCATGATCCGCGAGGCGCAGCCCGACCTCATTCTCGTCACAGGCGATATCTCCTACACGATCCCGATCCAGACCTTCAGCCGTGACAATCTGCTCTCTATTCGTCAGTTCTGCACATTTATGAATAACACTGGCATCCCGTGGGCGATGGTCTACGGCAACCACGACACGGAAGCCGCCGCTGGCTGCACCGCCAGCGAGCTTTTCTGCATATGTTACGAGCCTTTTCTGCGCCAGCCGGACTGCCCGATGCTCTATGCCGATGTCCAACCGGAGGTCTACGGCAGATATAACCAATATCTCCGAATTGAAAATCCCGACGGCAGTCTGAACCGCCTTCTGTTCCTGATCGACTCGAACGACTATGTGCAGGGTGCGGACGCGAAGAAATACGACTCCGTGCACGCCGATCAGATCGCATGGTACGAACAGACCATCGACGCCGTCTCCGTACAGGAGGGCAGACTTGTGCCGTCGTTCGTGTTCATGCATATTCCCTTCCGCGCCTATGCCGACGCCTACGAAGCCTTGCAAAGCGGCAGCGGGGAGGCGGAATACCTCTTTGGCAAGAATGAAGAATCGGTAAGCTATCCCGATCATGACACGGGCTTTTTCGACAGGATCGTAGAAAAAGGCAGCACCGAGGCGGTCTTTGTCGGGCATGACCATGTGAACTATTTGGGCGTAAAGTACCGGGGCGTCGATCTGATCTATTCCAAATCCATCGACTATATCGCCTACCCAAAAATCTCAAAAATGACCGCCCAACGCGGCGCGACCCTTATCACCCTTTCACTGGACGGAAGCTATACCATCCAGCCGCTCGACTACACAAAATAACCCGACACCCCATCTTCCTCGTATAAGCAAAAAGGTCGGGAATTCACCCGTTTCCGGTCGGTTTTCCAATATAAAAAGTTACCTGACTTGAAATTGCGTCAAGTCAGGTAACTTTTTGGCAACGGTTGATCATTGCAATACGGTTTCAAATGGTTTTACAGGGTCTCAAATAAGAGTGAAAATCGTTTGTCTTTCCTTGGCAATCATCTTAAGCCGATTGAGTATCGAATTCAAAAGCGAAGCTCGCATTCGGTAAAGCGACAGTGTTGAAAGGATGCTGCTGGGTTTCGGGAGTTGGTAT
>CAMGMW010000247.1 GCA_946059285.1 uncultured Clostridia bacterium | reverse complement strand
AACCTGTGGATATGATTCGTTTTCGGAGTCCTCAGTACCTGCAGAGGAGGGGGCGATAACCAGTCCTCATCAGACACCTGCAAATATCCGTTGCTCCGAAAGCTACTCCGGCAACCCAGGTATTCGCCATCAGGTGGCGGAAGCTGCAAACCAGGCTCATGCTTCACGCCAGGTGTTTCGGGAGCATCCGGAATGCGCTACAGTCGAGACTACTGCATCGTCTGCTCAACAGGTTGCTGCGCGGAAGGCTGGAATTCAGAACGTCATAAAGCAGAAACAGACAACGCTATCCGGAGCCGATCGCCCTTTGCCCTGTCCTGACGCAGCACTTGCGTTTCAGACAGTACCGCAGAGTGCGTACCTGCGGGTTGATGCCAAACCAGTGCGGACAAAAGAACAGGAAATGGAAAAACCGCAGGCGGGGTACGATTTTTCTTCTGCGCGGCAAAATGCTGCGCGGAAAGCAGTGGTGCAAAGCATTACCGGGCAGGCAAAGGAGCGGAACCGTGAGGAGCTTCGGTTCGAACGGGCGCATTATTCTCAGCAAGTAGAGAAGTCGGTGGGTTCATCTGAACGGAACCTGCCTGTATTTGCCCGGAAAAGCGCGGCATCCCCGAATAATTCAAACGAAGTAGTCGCCCATACGCTTTCTGCTGAAAACGGAGCGTTATCGTGTGCGAGAAAGCCAGCATCCCTCAAGACAAGGCCTGATTCACCAATCCGCGCAAAGCGTGAACCAATGTCTATAAAGGTACCCAAAACTTCAAATGGGAAAGTCATAGATGCCACCGCAGAACACACCTTTCAGGAAGCAAGAAAGGCAACGATCAAAGCAGTACAGAAAGGCAATCGTGCAGCAGCGGCGGCAGGACATATGGCAGTCATTGCGGCAAAGAAAGCCAGAGAAGCAGCGGCAAAGCTGGCCCGATCTGCAGCGGAGACAGCGAAGGCGCTCTACACAGCGATTGCGGCGGGTGGTGCGGCAGCAGTTTTGGTGATCGTAGTGATTGTTCTGATTGGCTGTGGCGCTATGTTGTTCGGAAGCCAGGACGATGACGCTGCGGAAACGCTGCCTCTCAGCGCAGAGGTGGAAGCCTATGAGCCTGTCATTCGGGAAAATGCAAAGCAATATGGTATCCCGGACTATGTGCTGCTCATCCAGGCAGTCATGATGCAGGAATCCGGCGGCAGAGGCAACGATCCTATGCAGGCTTCGGAATGTCATTACAACACGCAGTATCCTCGAATCCCTGGAGGAATTACTGACCCGGAATACTCCATTGCTGTTGGGATTCAGAATCTGGCAGACTGCCTCCGGATTGCGGAAGTTGAAAGCCCCATTGATCTGGATCACATTCAGCTTGCGCTGCAGGGGTACAACTTTGGAAGTGGATATATCACCTGGGCGCAACAGAAGTACGGGGAATATACCCGTGCCAATGCTGTTGAGTTTTCGATGAAAATGGCAGAGCAGATGGGTTGGAACAATTACGGGGACAAGCAGTATGTGCCTCACGTTTTGCGTTACTATCCCTTAGGGAAAGTGTTCTATACACCGGAAGGCGGGGACGCGATTGTCGATGTTGCTCTGTCGCAGGTGGGCAATGTTGGCGGGGAGCCATACTGGAGCTGGTATGGATTTACCAACCATGTGGAATGGTGCGCCTGCTTTGTAAGCTGGTGCGCCGACCAGTGCGGATACCTGGACAGCGGTGCATATCCGAAGTTCTCCGGTTGCGTCATGGGTATGCAGTGGTTTCAGCAGCGAGGACTCTGGCTGGATCGAACCACAGAGCCAGCTCCGGGTATGCTCACATTCTTTGACTGGTCGCCGCAGAATGGGGTTCCTGACCATGTGGGTATTGTTGAGCGGGTGGAAAATGGAATGGTATATACCGTGGAAGGCAACTCCAGAGATGTATGCCGGCAGAAGCAGTATTCTCTGGGCAGCAGTGTAATTCTGGGTTATGGGATGCCTGCACAGTAGATGAGCACAAAACCGGGGCAGCCGATACGGCTGCCCCAGCGATGGGATTGTGCGATGTGGTTTATGAATGCTTCAGCTTGATTTTTGAGGACTGGTTTTCAATAGCCTGAAACGGTTGACTGGGAGCTGCGGTCCAGAAATGGTCTATGTTGAACTTGTGTTCCCGCAGCTTTGCTGCCAGGTTCGTTACACGCAGGATATCTGATTTGAAATCACTTCTGGATTTGCTGTTTAGAAGTTCTTCGATTTTCCTGATGTCACAGCTTCGCAAAAGCTCGCCTTCCAGATTTGGAACCTGCGGGATGGTGATAACATCAGAAATAGAACTGCATTTCGTAAGCTTCTTGATATTCCGATTCAGAATATCGACATTCCCAGCATCTACGTCAAAGACGAGGACAACAGTTGTTCCTGGTGAGAGCGCACGAAGACGAAGATCGGTTATTTCCTCTGTCACCACATTTAGTACCTGTACTTTTCCGGGCTTGATGAGTCCCATTTGAGTCTTTAGCGTGTCAATCATTTTCTTGTCGTCTTCGCCTTCGACAAAGTATTGAACGATACTGTTTTTCACTGCTGCCACCTCAGCTTCTACAGTTCTGCGATTGCATAAATCAGATCCACAGCAGGGGCACACGAGAACAGATCGTTTTCTACGGCGTTCTTTAGTGAATCGGTATTTCGCTTGAGCAGGGAGGAGGCATCAATGCTTTCGATGGGACAATCGCTGTTGGAAAGGTCTTTGCGGAGGAAAGTAAACGAATGCTTCGGCAGGCTCATATCCAGAATATCAGCATTGTGAGAAGTGAAGAACAGCTGCCCATTCGGACGCAGCAGATCAATCATAAGAGAGAGCGTTGCCTTCTCAAGGTCGCT
>CAMGMW010000246.1 GCA_946059285.1 uncultured Clostridia bacterium | reverse complement strand
CTGTTCGGCAGAGTCGGCGCCGGTGACGCTTCGGCTATGTTGGCTGTATCGGCAGTGATTCTGGCTCGTTTTGCGCTTATGTGGGCGCTCATTTCCCGCAGCTTTCTGAAAATCGCCACGGCCTCCGGACGTACCTCCAGGAAGGTATATAAAGAAACCGCGATGAAGCGGAAAAGCACTGCTATGACACTTCTGACAAAGGAATTTGGTCGCTTTGTTTCCAGTCCCAACTATATGCTCAACTGCGGTCTCGGCATTTTACTGCTTCCAATCAGCGGTGCACTGTTTCTCTGGAAGGGCGGAACTGTGATCTCGGTACTGAATGAAGTATTTGGTGCACGGGCAGGATGTACCCCGGTGCTGCTCTGCGCGGCGGTATGTATGCTCGCGTCCATGAACGACATGGCGGCACCCTCTGTCTCGTTGGAGGGCAAGAGCCTGTGGCTTATGCAGTCTCTGCCGGTGACGCCGTGGCAGGTGCTGCGGGCCAAACTCAGCGTGCAGCTGCTTCTGACCGGTATACCAGTGCTGTTGTGCACCATCTGCATTGCTTTCATTTATCCTTATGCTCCCCTGGAACTGCTTTTGACGGTGCTTGTTTCGATGTCATATGTGTTGATTTCCGCGCTGTTCGGGCTGTTTTTAGGATTGAAAATGCCAAACCTGAGCTGGACGAACGAGATCACGCCTATCAAGCAGAGTGCTTGCGTAGTGATCGCTCTGCTCAGTGGTTTTGCCTACACCGCCTTGCTGTGCGTCGGTTTTATGCTGATGAATGGCTGGAAACTGGGCTTTGTCGGGTATATGAGTGGTTTCGGGGCGGTAACGTTGGCTTTGTGCGCCGCACTTTACTTCTGGCTGAAAAAGAAGGGCTGTAACCTGTTTGCGGCGCTGTAGCATGCAACGCAGGTGATGCTGATGAAAAAAACAAAACAGGGAGTATCCCTGCATGTTTTGCCAACAGGCGCCATTCGAGAAGAGCACCTGTGTTATTGGTTTCTGATGTTCCTGCGCGTGTTGCTGCATATGCCGATTACCTATGAAGGAGGAAGCGTCTGATGAAAACGATAAAAAAAGTGATGATCGTCCTGACGGTTGTAGTGGTGCTCCTGCCGGTTATTTTTCTTGTCGGACGCTATGGGTGGAAGCTGGGCGGCTTTCGCGCCTGTCAGGGTGCGGGGATTACATCTGTGGAAGCCAATGGAAATGATGTGCATATCACAGGCTTTTACCCCGGTTCGTTTCCGGAGGGTTTTTGCGGCTATTACAGCGAGGAACGGGACGGAAAACTCTATGTGGGCTTCCGGTTCAGCACCGTGTTCGGCTTCTTTGAGACAGGAAGCTTTGATATCACGATCCCGGTTAAGGGCGATATCAACGAAGTGATCCTGAAAACCAGCATGAACGAAACCGTCATTTGGAACAGATCGACTGGTTCAAGTCTCCAATCGGAGCATGATGGCGTGTATGTGAAGCTGGAGCGAAACGATGTGTATTCCGTCTCCATCTTCTACGACGGCTTCAGCGGAAGTGTGCAATGCGCGGATTACACAGCCATGGACAGCGGGGGATACTGCTTTATGGATAATGATATCATGATGGCTTCCAAGAATGCGGATGCCCCGGTAACCTTTACCATTACCGCAAAAGACGCAGAGGGGACTGTGGTGGCGTCCGGTGAATTCTCTTTTGATGCCAGTATGGAGAAATTGTATCTGACCGTCACCGCAGACAACAAAATCGTGGAGGATAAGCATTATGAAGGATAAGCATTTTGCTTCCCGAATGTTCATCTGCGCCGGAGCGCTGATGAGCATATCGGGCATCCTCATCGCCATCTGCGTGAAGATCGCCTATGGCGGCATTCTGTTTGCGGCTGCTGCCTGTATGTTCTTTGCGGCGCGCAGTTTCCGCATTGCGGAAAATAAAAAAGAAAATAAAAATCAGGAGGCGAAGACAGCGCATGAAAAAGAATAAGAAAACCGTTCTCAAATGGATCTGCGGTATCCTTGCCGCGTTGCTGATCATCCTTGCCGTAGGCGGCTGGTGGCTGTTCGGCAGCTTTATCAAAGCAGCAAGCAGCATCGAAAAGCTGGAGGACGGGTTGTATTCCATGGAATTCCATGGGGATTACGGCTTTGAGGACTTTCTGGCTCAGGGCGGCGCTGCCAGCGACAGCGAACTGGCGGATTATATGATTTCGTTTTTGTCCCGCGGCTTCTACAAAATCGAAAGCGATGTACAGACCGGGGCGTTTGGCTGCTCCACCATCTGCGTGGCAGATGAGCACGGAACCACCTTCTTTGGGCGCAACTATGACTGGGAAGAGTGCCAGACCATGATCGTACATACCAAGCCCGAAGACGGCTATGAATCCATTTCCACCTGTTGCCTCGATTTTCTGGGCTTCAGTGAGGACTATGCGCCGGACGGCTCCATGATTGAACGGATGCAGACTCTGGCTGCCATCTATGTCCCGCTGGACGGCATGAATGAGAAGGGACTTGTGGTTGCCGATTTGATGGCCGGAGACAAGGAGGAGACTCATCAGAAGACCGAAAAGCCGGATCTGACGACCACCACTGCCATTCGTCTTTTACTGGACAGGGCGGCAAATGTTGATGAGGCCATCGCTCTTTTGCGGCAGTATGATATGAATTCCTCCATCGGTTCCGCCCACCATCTTTCTCTTGCGGATGCCAGCGGCAGGAGCGCAGTCGTGGAGTATGTGGATGGCGAGATGCTGGTCACGGAAACGAAGGTAGTCACCAACCACTATTTAAGCGACTGCGCCAAACAGGGCGTGGGCTCCAGGCAGTCCCACCTTCGCTTTGATACTCTTTCTGCGTATACCGGCCCTGCCGATGAAATGGAT
>CAMGMW010000245.1 GCA_946059285.1 uncultured Clostridia bacterium | reverse complement strand
CTGTCTCTGGAAATAGAAAAGGCGGGGAAATTTTTGATGGTCAAGACCGCGACGCAGGCAAAGGAGATCATCCAATTCGCTTCCATGTGGAACATGGAGGGACTGATCCTGATCGGTTTTTGTCAGGAAGATTATGTCTGGCTGAGGCAGCACATGCGTATCCCCTTTGTCGCCTATGACGCATCCAGTGAAGCGGCAGAACGATTCGGTAATTTGAATATTGATAAGTTCGACGGTGGCTTTCAGGTGGGGCAGCATTTTAGAGACCTTGGACACCAACGGGTATTGTGCATTTCCGATAACGATACCTTCATCGACCACGAACGCTATCAGGGGCTGTGCGCCGGGTTTGGTAAGGCTGACTTTATGGAGATCCCCATGCAGAAGACAGACCGTGAGCGGGTCTATACCGAGCATCTGGATCAGATTCTAGGATATACAGCCATTTTTGCGGTTTCGGATTATTACGCCGTTGATCTGATTCGTTTTCTGATCGCGCAGGGCATCCGTGTGCCTCAGGATATTTCCGTTGCCGGTTTTGATGATGCGCCGATTTGTACTCAGGTTTTTCCCACACTGACTTCTGTGCGGCAGGACGGTGCCCTTCGGGCCAAAACTGCAATGGAAAAGCTGCTGGCTTTAAAATCCGGAGCGGAAACAGGTGCTACGATTACCTTACCGGTCCGTTTGGTTATACGGGAGAGCACCGCTCCTTTGAACCTGTAACATGACCGGAATTGGTGATATTCACCAATTCCGGACTTCTTTTTTTGTAATGGGTTACGCGCTTAACCTTTGAAAAGCCTCCTTTGCTGCGCTATAATAATGTCAGCGAATAAATCGCGCTGCGGTTTATTCAAGCGGTCTCAGCCGCACAATTCAAACAAAAGGACGGTATTCAGTCCTTTTGTTTGAATGCTGACATTGTTACAATGCATACTTCCGTTGGAGCGCGGTACCGCACCAACGGAAGGTGCAAATGTTCAATTTGTTTTTGGGGGTAGACAAATGAAGCGGGAAACACATTTTTTTAAAACAGTATGCGGCCTGGCCATTCCGGTTGCGCTTCAGTCCATGCTCCAATCCTCGTTTAGTATCGTCGATCAAATCATGATCGGTCAGTTGGGAAGCGTCAGCATTGCCGGTGTGGGCTTGGCGGGTAAGTTTTCTTCCATATTCTCCGTAGTCATTTCGGCCATCGGCGTAGTGGCAGGGATTATGGTCTCGCAATACCTGGGACAGAAAAACGGGCGGGAGGTCCGTAGAAGTATTTCTGTGAATCTTTTGATTTCCTGTTTTTTGGCAGGAGCATTTACGCTGCTTTGCCTGTCTTTCCCCGAACAGGTTATGGGTCTATATACCAAGGACCTCGACACCAAGCTGGCAGCCGCGAATTATCTAGCCATTGTTTCTGGAACCTTTCTTCCCATTGCCGGTGCGACGATGCTCTCAACGTTATTTCGTTGCTTCGAAAAAGCGTCTTTGCCGCTGTATGCAAGCATCGGTGCCGCCATTACCAATACGGGCCTGAATTACATCCTGATTTTCGGCAAACTCGGATTTGCCCCCATGGGCGCAACAGGCGCGGCGATCGCAACAGTCATTGCCCAGATCATCAACCTGCTGATCATGCTTCTGCTGTTCCTGCGACATAAGGGGAGAATGGGACTCGGGAACACAAAGAGTCAAATTTCAACCAGATTTCACTGGCGGCAGTATATCTCCATACTGATGCCTATTTTAGTCTGTGAATTTATGTGGAGCCTTGGAGAAAACGTTTACGCGGGTATCTACGGTCACATCGGAACCGACGCCAGCGCCACCATGACACTCATCAATCCGATTCAGGGCTTGATGATCGGCGCGTTGTGCGGTCTTTCTCAAGCAGCCAGTGTGATCATCGGCAAGATGCTTGGGACCAAGGACTATGATGGGGCTTATCAAGCCTCCAAGAAGCTGATCTGTTACGGCTTTGTGGGCTCTGTGATCCTTTCGATACTGATCGTATTGACAAGGTCATATTATGTGGAGATCTATCAAGTGGAGCCAATCGTAAAGGATTTGACCAGGCAGCTTCTGGTTGCGTATGCGCTGATTGCGCCCTTTAAGGTCCAAAACATGATAGTCTCAGGTGGCATCATCCGCAGCGGTGGAAAGACCAACTATGTGATGATCATTGATCTGGTGGGTACTTGGGTATTCGGTGTCCCGCTGGGGCTTCTTTCTGCTTTTGTTTTTGACCTTCCGATCCCTTATGTTTATTTCATCCTCTCGCTGGAGGAATGTGTCCGTTTCGCAATGTCCCTTGCTGTGTTGCGGAGCAAAAAATGGATGCAAAGCTTAGAAACCTAATCTTGCATGACATGAGACATAAAGCAGAATATTATTGAGCAATGGCGGCAGACAGGACATGGCAGAATAATCAGCACAATACGATGACAGACCGTTGCATGATAGATGGGACGGAGAAACATCCCGACACAACGGAATCATACCGCCAAAGAGAGGCACCGACCGCCCCATTGGGGTCAGCCGGTGCCTCTCTTTGCGTGCGGGCGTTTATTCTTTCGGGACTGTTTATGCAGTGCCGGCGATGATCGGAATGCGCATGCCCGGAGTGATTTCCAAAGCGGGGCATTGCGTGTAAGCTGCGGCTGGAATGGCGATTTATCCCGCCACGTAAGCATACTGACCTGTGAAGTGTCGCAGATGCACCGCGTGTCAAAGGCGTATGTGCCCAAAGTGCGTTACGTTCCGCCCGGAAAGGCACGCTATCGAAGCCAAAATAGTGACAACATACCTTGGATAGTGATTCCGTATCGATTAATGCTGTTTGAAAATGGAGCGCTGCCATAGAAATCCTCTTGATAAGAACAGA
>CAMGMW010000244.1 GCA_946059285.1 uncultured Clostridia bacterium | reverse complement strand
GTCTCATAAGTTCTTGACGCGCCTGCGGCGCTATAAAAAGCTTTTAAAGCTTTTTTATCAAGAACTGGTATAAATGTAAAGATGCTCTCTTTTGATTGGAGGAATGACCATGTTTTGCCCTTATTGCGGAGCGAATATCGACGGGAGTCCCCACTTCTGCAAAGGAGGCGGACGTTCTCTGCACACTCCTGCCGCATCGCCGGCGGTATATCCTTCCGCACAGCCGCAGGCAGTCCCCCTGCAGCCAATTCATAATGTGCCTACTGCCTACACCCGTGCTCTGACTTCAGCCGGCAGATCCTTTTTCTTCCTGACGGCAGTACTTGCATATACGATTTCCGCTGTGCTGCGCTTTTATGTTTCCATTTCTTTTGAAAACACGCAGTTGCTTTCTCAGCTTGAGCTGCTCGACGGTGATTTATCCCGCGCCGTCTCTACGCTCTCAGCCGTTACTCCTTTCATAGATCTCATTCCATGTCTTTTGACTGTGATCGGACTTTGGACGGCGTACGGTGCCTGTCACAGCCGCAGTGCGAGAATTTCAACCGGCGGTTTTTCTTGTATCAAGGCCGCTGTGATCCTTCGGATTATTTTCTCTTCACTCTTCTTCGCCGCCAGCACGATCGGCTGCATCGCGCTGATCTATCAGCTCCCGAACATCGGCTGGACTGTCCTGTCTGTAGCCGTCGTAGGCTTTGTCATTTATCTGCTATATCAAAGCGCAATCCTCAGTGGGCTCAATTCTGCCAGCGATGTTGGCAGAACCGGTGTCACGTCCCATTCGGCACCGATATTCCTGATGATTGTCTGTATTTTTACCGCGGTCTTTGCCCTCTGTCTGCCCGTCCTCAGTGCTACGGAGTTTGCCTTTTCCGGTACATTTCGCGGGTTTTTGACTGCGCTGCTGCTTCCCTATCGTCATCCCCTGCGCTTTATCGCATCCATTCTTTCTGCACTGTCGGCCACACTGTTTTCTGTCGTAACGCTTTGGTACCGAAACGGTATTCGCCGCGCAATGTCCTGATATTATTTTCTGATAAAAATCTATAATTTTTTCAGAAAAGCGCCGCAATTTGCGTCGCCCTTTTGCGGCAGACTGCCGCAAAAGCCGTCTCAAAGTTCTTGATAAAAAGCTGCTTTTTATCAAGAACTAGTATGATTTATGCCAATTTCGACTGCCTTCAACGTAATCTCCGCAATTTTATTGACTTATTCCGTCGAAAGATTTATAATAGAATAAGTATTATTAACGAACGGAGCTATTTGCATGAAGAAGGCAATCATCATCATCCTGATCGTAGTGCTGCTGCTGGCGCTTCTGTTTGGGCTGTACTATTTCTTCTGGACCGCGGAGAACTTTGCCACGCTCGGAGACCGCGCAATGCGCAACGGTCGCTATTCCCGTGCCGTGGATTATTATACCAAGGCATGTGATCTCAATCCGGAAAATGAGAATTTCGCGATTTCTCTGGCAGAAGCGTGCCTTGCGAATGGCAACTACACAAAAGCAGAGCGTACGCTTGTCAACGCCATTCGCCATGACCCGGACAGCTCACTTTATACCCATCTTTCAGCGACTTATGTGGCGCAGGATAAGCTGCTGGACGCGCAGCAAATGCTTGACAACATCACCGATGCGAAAGTCAAGGCCGAAATCGACGCTCTGCGTCCGGCGGCTCCGACCTTCACACCGGAGCCGGGTAAATACTCCGAATATATTTCTGTCAGTCTTACCTGCGACGCCGGCACGGTCTATGTCTCGACCGACAGGCAATATCCCTCCGTTGCCGCTGGCGCATATACAGAGCCGATTGCACTGCCTGCTGGCAACACACATGTCTCTGCTGTCGCAGTTGCCGAGAACGGTCTGGTCAGCCCTCTGGCAGAGGCAGATTATTTGATTGTGGGTGTTGTGGAGGAGGTCACCTTTGCCAGCCCAGAATTTGAAAACTATATTCGCGAGCTTCTTGTGATTTCAGAAAATACACCGGTTTTAACCAGTGATCTGTGGAATCTGGATGCCATCACCGTGCCCGAGACCGTTACGGATTACTCTGACTTAAAGTACTGTACAAATCTGAAATCTCTGACAATTCAGGGCAGCTCTGCAGAGGATTACTCTTTCCTTAGCGAAACTACTGCGTTAGAAACTGTTGACTTCTCCAATTCACTTGTCTCAGCGGAAACTCTGGGTTACATCGGCGGACTGCAAAACTTGAAGACTCTGTCGCTCAGCGGATGTGCACTGTCCAACATTCTTCCTCTTGCCGATGCGACCGCGATCACCACGCTGGATCTTTCTGATAACAGCATTTCCAATATCGGTGTGCTTTCCAACTTTAAAGAGCTTGTATCCGCTAACCTAAGTCGCAACGCGATCTCATCGCTGGCGGCATTGGAAGGCTTGCATGCGCTGGAGGAATTGGACGTTTCCGAAAACAAAATTGCTTCCATTCAACCCCTTGCCGGCTGCACCAAGCTGCGGGTCTTGAAGCTGGACGATAATCAAATTACCAGCATCACGCCGGTTTCCGCAATGAAAGAGCTTGTTACCTTAACCGCTTCGAAAAATGCTCTGACGGATGCGGACGGGCTGGCGGGATGTGTCAACATCGAGGAACTTGATCTTTCGAACAATCAGCTTACAAATATCAATGCACTGAAAAATCTGGTTAAACTGACGCGCTTGGATTTCAGTTATAATCAGGTAACGGAGCTGCCGGATTTCTCCACCGCCTCCTATTTGCAGCAGTTCCGAGCGTCCAACAATCAGCTTTCCGATATCTCCTGTCTTGCCGGGTTGGCCTCCATCAACTATATTGACGTAGATTATAACACAGAGATTAAAGACATCGAGTGCCTTGGTGCGTGCCCAATGATCGTCCAGAT
>CAMGMW010000243.1 GCA_946059285.1 uncultured Clostridia bacterium | reverse complement strand
ATGCCCACGAAGCCATCATTGAGCGCCGGGACTTTGACAGCGTACAGAAGGCGCTCTCGTTGGATACCCGCCGCAGCCCCGGCGACAGCGCCGTGCAGCTTTTCAGCGGCATGGTGTTCTGCGGCGAGTGCGGCGCAAGCATGGTGCGCAAAACCGTTCCCTCCGGCAATAAAAAGTATGTCTACTACGTCTGCGCCGCGCACAAGCAGGATAAATCCTGTTCGCCCCACCGGATGCGCGACGAGGCGCTGGAACAACTGGTTTTGGACACGGTAAAGCAGTATATCCGGGACGTGGTTGATCTGGACGATATTCTTGCCATGACGGATACCGCCCCCCTGAGAACCGCAGAAGCCCAGAAGGTGCAGCGGCAGCTCGACAAAAAGCGCCCGGAATATGAGCGGCTCCAGAAGCTGCTCATGTCCCTGTATGAAAGCCTTGCAGACGGCATCATCGACCGGGACGAATACGCAAGGCTCAAGCAGAACTACGCAGGACGCTGCGCCGAGTGCGAAAAACAGATGGACGCCTTGCAGGAGACCCTTACGCAGATCAGGGAGCACGGCGGCGAGCACCGGGAGTGGATGGCGCAGTTCAGAAAGCACCTGAACATCACGGAATTGGAGCGCAGCATCGTTGTGGCGCTGATCGACCGCATCCTCATTTACAGGGACAACCGCGTGGAAGTCCGCTTCCGCTTTGCGGACGAATTTGCATGGCAGACGGATATTCTCAGAAGATCACAAATACGGGAGGTGGTATAAGTGGCAAGAACGAAACGAAAGACAAACCCGGTCATTCCGGCGGCGGAAGCTCCCGCACAGGCGCAGAAGCAATACCGCACTGCCGCCTATGTCCGCCTTTCCGTGGAGGACAGCGGCAAACCCGGCGCGGATACCATAGAGGGGCAGAAAAACCTGCTGCTCCGGTTCATCGAAGATGACCCAACGCTTACCCTGTATGGGCTGTTCTGCGATAACGGACGAACAGGCACGGACTTTGACCGTCCTCAGTTTGAAAAGATGATGGAGGAAGTACGCAAAGGGCATATAGACTGCATCGTGGTCAAAGACCTGTCCCGCTTTGGCAGAAACTACAAGGAAACCGGCAACTATCTGGAGCGCATTTTTCCATTCCTCGGCGTGCGCTTCATCGCCGTCAACGACGGCTTCGACACCCTCACCGCCCAGCGGGGCGCGGACGGCTATCTCGTTCCGCTGAAAAATCTCATCAACGAGGTTTACAGCAAGGATATTTCCAGGAAGTCCGGCTCGGCACTGGCAGCAAAGCAGAAGAACGGTGATTTCATCGGCGCGTGGGCTCCCTACGGCTACCGCAAACAACCGGATAATCCCCACAAGCTGGAGCCGGATGAAGCGACGGCTCCCGTTGTCCGGCAGATATTCCGGTGGCGAGCCGGGGGCATGGGAATCACACAAATCGCAAGGCGGCTCAACGATTCCGGCGTACCATCCCCCTCCGCCTACCTGTACAACACCGGGGTATGCAAAACGGAGAAGTATAACGGCGTGAGCTGGTATGTTCAGACGGTCAAGAACCTTCTGTCCCGGCAGGTGTACATCGGACACATGGTGCAGGGAAAGAAGCGGCAGTCCTTTTACGAAAACCGGGGGCAATACAAGAAGCCACGAGAGGAATGGGTCGTCGTGGAAAACACCCACGAGCCGCTGATCGACCGGGAGACATTCGATAAGGTACAGGAGCTTGCCCGACGCAAAAATGCGGAATACTTTGAAAATCTCGGCAGGTTCACACATCTGAAAACCACCGAAAACATCCTCAAGGGGCTGGTCTGCTGCGCCGACTGCAAGCGTCCGCTGGTGCGGTACAAGAATGTGAGCCACGAAAAAAAGCTGTGGTACACCTTTATCTGCCCGACCCACGCCAACGACATTGGCAGCTGTCCGCTGAAAAACATCCGGGAGGACGCACTGTTCCCCATGCTCCTGCAAGCCATTCAAACCCAGATCGCCCTTGCCGCCGATATGGAAGCCATTGTCCGCAGGGTGAACAGCTCCCCCAAATACAGAAAGCAGACTGCGACGCTGCAAGGCAGGCTGGACGCGGCAAAAAGGGCACTCAAGCGCTGCAACGGCCTGTATGACAGCCTGTATCAGAGCTATGTGGATCAGCTCATGACCGAGCAGGAGTATATGACGCTGAAACGCCGCTACAAAGCCGAAGCCGAGGAAGCGGAGCGGCTGATCGAAGCTCTGACCCGCCGGCAGGCGGCGGAAGCGGCGCACACGCCGGAAAACCCGTTCCTTGCGGCTTTCGGCAGCTTCCGGGGCGCGGATGTTTTGACAAAAGAAATGGCGCAGGCGCTGATTGAGCGTGTGTATGTGGACGGTGACAGCAATATCGAGATCGTGTTCCGCTACCGGGACGAATACAAGGAGCTCTGTACATATCTGGAAGGGAGGAAAACTGACGCATGAAAACGGCGATGTATCTTCGCATATCGAGCGAGGATGAGGATTTGCGAACCGGCGAAAAGAACGAATCCGAGAGCATATCCAACCAGCACAGCCTCCTTCGGGAATATGTGTCCAGCCACGCAGACCTGGCCGGTTCCGAAATACTGGAATTTTGTGACGACGGCTGGAGCGGTACAAACTTCGAGCGTCCAGCGGTAAAGGAGCTTCTGGAGCAGGTCAGGCGCGGGCAGATCAACTGCATCCTGGTCAAAGACCTTTCCCGCTTTGGCCGTGATTATCTCACCGTGGGAGACTATATTTCCCGCGTGTTCCCATTTCTCGGTGTGCGCTTCATTTCCGTCAACGACGGTTTTGACAGCAGCAACCTGCTGGACATTGACAGCCTCGATACTTCGTTTCGGACGCTGATCTATGACCTGTACAGCCGCGACCTCT
>CAMGMW010000242.1 GCA_946059285.1 uncultured Clostridia bacterium | reverse complement strand
GCATCAGGGTGGTGACAGGATAGCGAATCTCAATGTTGAGGAGCTGCACCTGCTTGTCTACTGCCTTTTCAAACTGTGCATAGACAAGGCCAAGCTGTTCCTCAAAATACTCCATGTCATTTCCGCTCTTATGCTGTGTCCTCAGAGGGTAGCCCAGAGGAATAATCTGGCTTTTATTTCCGGCCAGCAGGATCGGATACAGATTTGCGCCACTCATGCCCACATCAGAGGTGGAGAATCGGAGCGCAGGGATGAGCTTTGCAGAGTTCAGCCCTTTGGCAGCCACTTCCCGACGATAGGTGTCCAGAAGCTGGTCTGCCTGCCCATCCAGACGCCAGATTGCAGTGGCGATCGAGTGATCAAAATGCGCGGTCATAAACTGATTGCCAGGGTACTCTTTGTCCAGGTAGTCGCATACCGCCTTGAACAGCGGCAGCATCTCCATCACGGTGTAGTCCTTGGGATCACCGCCATGTACCGCAGAGACCTTCTGATCTGCAATCTTGATCAGGCTGTCGCCAGAGGCAACGCCCATGCAGTAGTTGAGGATCTCCGCAAATACAGTCTTGGAGACTTTGTTCAGTGCATGTCCGGAGATGCGGGCACGCTCCAGAACGGTCTTGATGGCACAGGAGCGGACGGGGTAGTCCTTACCATCGACCTTCAGCAGAAGGCTGGTATTCTCCATCGTGTCTTCAAGTACATCGGCCGCCCCATTGTGGTCGTAGATCTTCATGTAGAGATCGCCGAGTGCGGACCCCTTCTCAACCGGCTCAAACCGCAGGTCTTTCGAAGGTGCCGTCATCCACTCGCTCTTTGCCTTGCGCTCGCCAAGAAACTGAAGGAAGTCCCTGGGTTCGCTGAAAGAGCAACTGAAGTCGTCCGCGAATACTTTGGTTTCCATCATTTTGTTGTTCCACCTTTCAAATAATTATTTCTCAAGTCCGCAAAGCGGAATTTGGACGAAAAAAGGCGCTTTGATCTGAGGACTCAAATCAAAGCGCAATGGGAGAGGCGAAACATGATATGTCCGCCCAGATATGCCAGATTGTGTTGGCTCACAGCTTATGAAGCTCCGTATGGGAGATAAAATCTAATAAGTACAGAGTCAGAATACCATCCGCACCAATGAGAAGCCACTATACCTAAATCTGCTTTCCAGGCAAAAAAGGAGCTGACCCAACCAATGTGGATCAGCTCCCAATTTCATTGTCTACAGGTCGATTTCTGTTCAACCTGGGCTCGGAACGCTGCAAGGTCGAATTCCACTGCCGTAGCAAGTTCCTGAATCATTCGTGGAATAAAGTCTTCGGGTGTGGAACCGACTTCATCAAGAATCATATGCGCATGTTCCTTCGTCCAGCCGCAGAGGAGCAGCGCACCTTCTTCTGTCAGCTCAATCGTCCTCCAAATGGGATTGCTCCCATCGTGCTGTATGGAACATCCCATCAGTTTGCATTGGAGTGCCTGAGTCGGCTCAGGTGGACGCATCAGAATACATACTCTGCCCTCAGTATCACCACTCATGACCTGGAAATCATCGGGTTGATAGTGGATAACGTCTCCCAAATCCTCGTAGCCAAGCTCCACATAATTATATGCCTTGGCCATCAAGTCACCTTTCTCCATGAGAGCGTGTTTGACAAATCGCAGAGGATCGTCGAAAAAGGTATTGGGGAGATGAATGTGCTCGTTAAAGTACCTTTGGAGACCGGAACTATACTGCATATCCTCGCCTCCTTTACTGAACCCGGCAGCGCATCACATCCACTGCCTCAAAAATGAACCGAATAAATTCCTCACGGCTATCAAACTCATGCAGAATGTAGCCCAATACCGGATGGAAAGAGAGAATTCGATCTCCATCACTCAGCCAGCACTGATATTTTTTATCTTCACTTATCATAATACATCCTTCAATGGCACTTTGCGTTCCACAAACCATCTTCCAATGACATTTCCACTCAGGTTGGTAGAACGCTCAAAATACAAATAGGTTCTTTGCCCATTCACCTGAATTGTATATCGGTCACCTTGTCCACCAGCCTTTGCCGCATAGGCAGGTCGAATATCAATCACACGGTCTACATCGTACTTCATGCCGTCTTCCCAGATGATCATGCGCGGCAGCATCACACCCTCTGAGGAAAAATCCACGGTAACCGAAACATAGACCTTATAAGCTGCACCCGGCAGCACAGTCAATTCAGGGGCTGCCCCGAATCGCGCTTCAGGAAGTCCCCATGCGCAATATACGGAGCTTTGATCTCAACGCCCTCACGCTGCAAAATACGCAGCTTGAAATCCAGAAGTTCAGGCGGAACACAGAGGCAGCTTGCGATTTGGAAGAAGTCCATCTGCTGCTGCAGCGCTTCAAAAACATCCTCATCATTCAAGAGGAACTCCGCCGCGAAAATGTTCGCTTCATACTCCATGCGGTCTGTATCATCCAGGAAGGTAAACTCATGGAATGCGCTGATAGCAGAGTCGCTGTGCAAATCAGCATGTCCAAGTTCATGCACAAGGATGATCCTCTGGATGCTCTCCGGCAGGTCGCTGTTGATCATGATGAGCTTGCAGCGCGAAGAGACCAAGAAGAACCCCTTGCAGGACTTCGCGTTCTTCCCCATAGGCTGCTTCATAACCTGGATCTTCATTGCCCGACAGATCTCATACGGATCGTCTGTCTGGTATTTCATTTTCAAACGATTCGCTTCTTGCTTGATGGCAAACGCTAGCAACTCACTCACCTCGCTCAAAGAAAACAATGTC
Organism: uncultured Clostridia bacterium; assembly: GCA_946059285.1. The sequence continues at coordinate 130 of CAMGMW010000242.1, read as the reverse complement.
TGTGTGTGCAGCTTAAGGATACCATACAGGGTGTCCCAAAAACCGTACAACGCGCTCTTATTTCTTATAGTCCTTTCGGGTGAATGTTTCGCTGGCGCGCTTCTTATTTGCAAAATAGGCCTCCGTCACG
>CAMGMW010000241.1 GCA_946059285.1 uncultured Clostridia bacterium | reverse complement strand
GTTCATGTGCTGCATGACTTCCAGGGCAAAGGGCTCGCCTTCCGGGTCGGTGTGGGACTTGCCGGTCATGTACTTGACGCACTCATACAGTCCCGCATAGCCCAGGGAGATGGTGGAATAGCCGCCATACAGAAGCTTGTCGATGGGTTCCCCCTTCTCCAGCCGTGCCAGCGCGCCGTTCTGCCAGAGGATCGGCGCCGCGTCGGACAGCGTCCCCTTCAGACGGTTATGACGGCACATCAGGGCGCGGTAACACAGTTCCAGACGTTCGTCGAAAATTTTCCAGAATTTTTCCATATCCCGACCGGAAGAAAGCGCAACATCGACCAGATTGATGGTTACAACGCCCTGGTTGAAGCGTCCGTAATACTTCGGCTTCCCGTTCTCATCCACATACGGCGTGAGGAAGCTGCGGCAGCCCATGCAGGTATAGCAGTGCCCTTCGCCGTTTTTGTCGACTTTCAGTTCCAGCATTTTCTTCTCGGAAATGTAGTCCGGCACCATGCGGCGGGCAGTACATTCCGCCGCTAATCTGGTCAGATAAAAATAGGGCGCGTCCTCGTGGATGTTATCCTCTTCCAGAACATAGATGAGCTTTGGGAAAGCCGGCGTGATCCAAACGCCTTTTTCGTTCTTGACGCCTTGATAGCGCTGGCGAAGCGTTTCCTCGATAATGATGGCAAGGTCCTTCTTTTCCTGCTCGTTGCGGGCTTCGCCGAGGTACATAAAGACAGTGATAAAGGGAGCCTGTCCGTTGGTTGTCATCAGCGTTATGACCTGATACTGAATGGTCTGCACCCCACGCTTGACCTCCTCGCGCAGGCGATCTTCGACGATTTTGGAAATCTGTTCCTTTGTTGCATCCACACCCAGCTCGGAGATTTCCCTCAGGACGCCTTCGCGAATCTTTTTCCGGCTGACATCCACAAATGGTGCCAGATGCGTCAAGGAAATGGACTGTCCGCCGTACTGATTCGAAGCGATCTGTGCAATGATCTGCGTCGCAATATTGCAAGCCGTGGAGAAAGAATGCGGCTTTTCGATCATTGTGCCGGAAATGACCGTACCATTTTGCAGCATATCCTCCAGATTGACCAGATCACAGTTGTGCATATGCTGGGCATAGTAGTCGGCGTCATGAAAATGGATGATGCCCGCCTCGTGCGCCTCCACGATATCCTGCGGCAGCAGGATGCGGCGCGTGATGTCTTTGGATACCTCGCCTGCCATATAGTCACGCTGCACCGCGTTGACCGTCGGATTCTTGTTGGCGTTTTCCTGCTTGACTTCTTCGTTGTTACATTCAATCAGGGAGAGGATCTTATCATCCGTCGTGTTGGACTGCCGCACCAAGGTGCGCGTATAACGGTAAGTAATATATTTTTTTGCGACCTCAAATGCGCCGTGCGCCATGATCTGATCCTCAACCAGATCCTGAATCTCCTCCACAGAGAGACTGCGATTTAATTCCTGGCACTTGATCTCCACGCTCTGTGCGATGCGCTGAATCTGCAGATCTGTCATACGGGCGCTTTCTTCCACTACTTTGTTCGCTTTTCGGATTGCCGTTTCGATCTTTGCAATATCAAAGACAACTTCTGCACCGTTTCGTTTGATAATTTTCATATTTCTATTTCCTTCCTTTTGCGCTGTTCGAGAAATGCGGCTGTAGCTTGCACTTGTTATTATACTATATCTTGTGGTTTTTTCAAGAGGGTAACACAAGATTTTCAATAAATTTCCAAAAAACACAAAGGCTGTAGTATTACAGTGCAATTTTCTCACAGGGTCTTTCTTTTCCGCAAATTTTGCGCTATAATTAGGACAAATTATCTTTTTATGCAATGGAGCACACAATGAAGCGAGTTTTAAGCATTCAGGACCTGTCCTGTATTGGAAAGTGTTCTCTGGGCATTGCGCTGCCGGTACTCTCGGCAATGGGTGTAGAGTGCGCCGCGCTCCCAACTGCCGTGCTGTCAACGCATACTGCCTTTGACGGTTTTGTGAGCAAAGACCTGACGCCACTGCTTGCCTCCTTTGCCGCGCATTGGAAGCAGCTTGGCATCGGTTTCGACACGATTTACTCCGGTTATCTGGCCTCGGATGAGCAGATCGGCTTGGTATGTGAGTTATACCGTCAGTTTGGAGCGGAGCAGACGCTGTTTTTTGTTGATCCGGTAATGGCGGATCATGGCAGGCTCTATGCCGGCTTTGATGCAGATTTCCCTGAAAAGATGCGGGTGCTGTGCGCTGCTGCTGACATTATTACACCGAATATCACCGAAGCGTGCCTCCTGACCGGAACCCCATACCTTGAGCAATATAACGAGTCATATATCCGGCTTCTGCTGGAACGGCTGCTGGATTTGGGGGCAAAAACCGCGATTCTAACCGGCATTCGGCTGGGAAGCCGGCAAATGGGCGTAGCAGCAATGGAACACGGCGGCAATTATTCCGTCAGTTTAACAGAATATATCCCCTCCGTGTTTCATGGCACCGGTGATTTATTTGCAAGCACCTGTGCCGGCGCACTGACGCTGGGTTACTCCACCGCGTCCGCCATTGCGCTTGCCACCGATTATGTGGTTTACACCATCCGCCGGACGGCTGCCGACCCGGATGCGCGCTGGTACGGGGTGAATTTTGAGGCGACGCTGCCTTATCTCATAGAGCAGCTTTCTCTGCTGCCCCCACAGGAGGAACCGAAATGAAGCCGCTGTCCCATAAAAAAACGCATCCGTTGTTTTTCGCTTTTTTCCTGCCCTTTGTGATTGTCTCCGTCTGTCTGCTCGTCGGTGAAATCTATCCGCTGGGTGACGGGCAGATTCTGGCGCATGATATGTGGCACCAATACTACCCGTTTTTTGTCTCCTTCCGGGAAAAGCTGCTCTCCGGCGGTTCCCTGCAGTAC
>CAMGMW010000240.1 GCA_946059285.1 uncultured Clostridia bacterium | reverse complement strand
GTTCTATGCGCTTGGTCTCGGCGATCCGATTGAGGTCTCCGCCATTCACGGTCACGGTACGGGCGACCTTCTTGACTGGTGTGTAAAAAACTTCCCCGAGGCGGTGGAGGAAGACGATGACGGCGAAATTATCAATGTTGCGATCGTCGGAAAGCCCAATGTGGGCAAATCCAGCCTGCTCAACCGGATTCTCGGCGAGGAGCGTGTGATTGTCTCTGAGCTTGCCGGGACGACCCGCGACGCCATCGACAGCTACTTTGAAAATGAATTCGGCAAATACCGCTTTATTGATACCGCAGGGATGCGCCGTAAGTCCAAGGTCGACGATGCTATTGAAAAGTATTCCAATATGCGTTCCATCGCCGCCATTGACCGCGCAGACGTATGCCTGATCCTCATTGATGCAAATGAAGGGGTTACGGAGCAGGATACCAAAATTGCCGGTCTTGCACACGAAGCGGGTAAGGCAAGCATTATCGTTGTTAATAAATGGGATACTGTCGAAAAAGAGACGAATACCATGAACGAAATGACGGCGAAGATCCGTCAGGATCTGGGCTATATGACTTATGCGCCGGTTCTTTTCATCTCCGCGCTGACCGGTCAGCGCGTATGGAGGCTGTATGAGCTGATCAAGGTTGTGGCAAAGCAGAGGGTGCTGCGCATCACGACCGGAATGCTCAACAGCATCCTGGAGGACGCCATGGCGCGGGTACAGCCGCCGACGGACAAGGGAAGACGGCTGAAAATATACTATATGACTCAGGTCGGTGTAAAGCCGCCTCATTTTGTGTTCTTCTGCAACGATGCCAGATTGTTCCATTTCTCCTACCAGCGATATCTTGAAAATCAGATCCGTGCTGTGTTTGGACTGGAGGGGACACCTATCCGCATCAGTATTCGCCAGAAGGGCGATAAGGAGGAGTAGGCATGCTCTGGAGACTCTTAGTCTGCGTTTTTGTCGGTTTTTTTCTCGGCGGTCTAAACGGCGCAATTCTGATCTCCCGTTTTTGTATGAAGGGGGATATCCGGGAAAAAGGAAGCGGAAATGCGGGACTGACCAATTATTTGCGAATCTACGGCGGCTGGAATACACTTTTGGTGGTGCTGATCGACGGAGGAAAGGTCATTTTGGCTTGCTTGCTGGCAAAGTGGCTTTTGCCGGAGTATGCGGAAGAGGCGAAAATGATCACGGGCGCTGCGGTGCAGATTGGACACATTTTCCCGCTTTTGTTTCACTTGCAGGGCGGCAAGGGAATCCTTTGCAGCGGTTTTTTAGCGCTGATGATGGATTGGAGAATTTTCCTGGTCGCATTCGGTGTTTTTGTGATTGTTTTTTTGCTGACGAATTATGTTTCTCTGGGCTCGATTCTTGCAACGGTGGTATATGCTGTCGGATTTGTAATTGTTTTTCATGATAAACCGGTGATCTGGGGAATGGCGGTTTTTATGGCCGCGCTGGCGATTTTTATGCACAGGAGCAATATCGGTCGCCTGATCCGCAGAAAAGAAAACAAGACCTATTTAACCAATCGAAAGTGAGGGCATCTCATGCAAATTGCTGTTGCCGGAAGCGGCGGCTGGGGTACTGCGCTGGCACTGCTTCTGTGTCGAAATGGACATGATGTTACGCTTTGGTCCTACTGCGAGGAGGAAAGCAAACAGCTTGCAGCAACCCATACCAACCCGTTTTTGCCGGGTGTTCCGCTGCCGACGGCGTTACATTTTTCCGCTGATCCTGCCTGTGCAGAGGGAAAGGATATGGTGGTTTTTGCATCACCCTCCTTTGCTGTGCGGGATACGGCAAAAGCCTTTGCGCCGCATCTGGCACAGGAAACAGTGCTTGTGTCCGTAACCAAGGGCATCGAGGAGGGGACCGGCTGCCGGATGTCGGAGATCGTGGCGCAGGAGACAGGGAAAACCGTGGTTGCGCTCTCAGGTCCATCTCATGCTGAGGAGGTCAGTCGCGGGATTCCCACCGGAGTCGTGGCGGCTTGTGAGGATAAACAGCTGGCAGAGCAAGTACAGAATGCCTTCATGTCTGAGCGGTTCCGTGTCTACACCAGCCCGGATGTGGTGGGCGTAGAGTTGGGCGCAGCATTTAAAAATGTCATCGCGCTTTGCGCGGGTATCTGTGACGGTATGGGCTACGGCGATAATACAAAGGCGCTCCTGATGACCCGCGGTCTGACTGAGGTGGCACGGCTGGGCATGGAATTAGGTGCGAAGCGGGAAACACTGGCAGGTCTGGCGGGCGTAGGCGATCTGATCGTCACCTGTACCTCCATGCATTCCCGAAATCGCCGTGCCGGGATCCTGATCGGACAGGGAATCCAGATGGTTGGCGCGGTGGTGGAAGGCTATTATGCTGCGCGCTCGGCTTGGGTATTGGCACAGAAGCACAAGGTCAGCATGCCCATTACGGAGGCGGCGTATGATGTTTTGTATCATGGTCGGGACCCGAAGGCAATGGTCGACAGCCTGATGCTGCGGGAGAAAACCAGCGAGGCAGAGGGCGCAGACTGGGCGAGGTAGAGGTGAGATTGCGATGAATCCCAAAAAGGAACTACTCCGATCCCTGAAATTCCTGCTGTTTTCGATTTCGGCAGGCGTGATCCAGATCGTGTCGTTTACACTGCTCAATGAGCTGACGCCACTGCCGTATTGGGTGAGCTACCTGATTGCGCTGGTATTGTCGGTGGTGTGGAATTTCACGCTGAACCGGCGGTTTACATTTCAGTCAGCAAGTAATGTTCCGATTGCCATGCTGCTGGTCTTTGCCTTTTACTGCGTATTTACGCCGCTGTCCACATGGCTGGAGCATTGGCTTACGGACAGGCTGCTTTGGAATGAGTATTTGGTGACGGCGATCAATATGGTATTGAATTTCCTGCTGGAATTCCTGTATGATCGCTTTGT
>CAMGMW010000239.1 GCA_946059285.1 uncultured Clostridia bacterium | reverse complement strand
GCGCACCCGCCGGATTGAGCTTCTTATAGGAAAACTTGAACTCATCGGAGGGAGCGGACGGATTTGCCTTGCGCCAATCCTCATAATTGGAGTTGAGCAGCGTCATGATGTATTCGTATACCGCCCGCACGGGGAAGCCCTCTGATTTGTAATAGGTCAGCGCCAGCTCCGGGTCTTTCCGCTTGGAGAGTTTTCGCTTGGAGGCGCCGTCCATCTTCATCAGAGGTCCGATATGGACATATTTCGGAACGCTGAAGCCCAGAGCGCGGAACAACTGTAAATGGAACGGCAGCGAAGGCAGCCATTCATCGCCGCGCACCACATGGGTTGTGCGCATCAGATGGTCGTCCACTGCGTGGGCAAAATGGTAGGTGGGGATGCCGTCGGATTTCAGCAGCACCTGATCAATGTCGTTCTCCGTCACGGTCAGAGTCCCTTTGACCAGATCGTTGTATTTGAACTTATTTTCGACGCTGCCGGTGGAGCGGAAGCGAAGCACCCACGGCTTTCCGGCATCGATGGCGGCTTGGATGTCCTCGATGGAGCGGTCGCGCCAGAGCGCGTAACTGCCGTAATAGCCGAAATTGACTTTCTTTTCCTCCTGCTCGGCACGCATGGCGGCCAGTTCTTCTTCTGTGCAGAAGCAGGGATAAGCATCACCCTGCAGGACCAATTGTTTTGCGTAGACATGATAGATTCCCGCCCGCTGCCGCTGGCGGTACGGTCCGTAAGCGCCGGCGTCGCCATCAATGGTCGCACCCTCGTCGAAGGCAATGCCATAGTGGCGCAGCGTGTCGATCAGCACCTCGACTGCACCGGCGACCTCCCGCTTGGCATCGGTGTCCTCCACTCGCAAAAAGAGAATGCCGCCGGACTGGTGTGCCATGCGTTCCGCCACCAGACCCTGCACCAGATTACCCAGATGCACAAAGCCAGTAGGGGACGGCGCCATCCGTGTTACGACTGCCCCTTCCGGCAGCGCTCTGCGGGGATAGCGGGCTTCGAGCGCCTCCGGGGTGTCGGTGACATCGGGAAACAGAAGCGCGGCAAGAGCAAGATTGTCCATAGTAATCAACCTCGGTTGTTCATTTTTTCGCGATTATTATACCATCGCATGAAAATAAAGTCAATGAGACGGTCGATCAGCCCGACCGATTACTGCCGGGAACAGGGCGATGCGCCGGATATCAGGGGGTCACGGCTTGTTCAGCGGGGACTGCTTCGCAACAGCTCCGCGGCGGTCTATATCATCAGTCAGAAATGCCGGCGATTTTCCTCACCGCAGTGACCGCCGCGTCGACTTCGGCCGGTGTTGTTCCGTAGCCAAAGGAAAAACGCACCGTCCCGCGGGGGAATGTCCCCAGCGCCTTATGCGCCGACGGCGCACAGTGCATCCCGCACCGGGTCAGAATACCAAATTCCCGCTCCAAACGGTCAGCGGCTTCGGCGTTGTCTGTTTGCAGAAAATCCAGAGATACCACGCCGACACGTCCTGCTGTGTCCGGCAGACCGATGACCCGGAGCTGCGGCAGCCCCGCTACGCCCTGAAGAAAGCGTTCTGCCAGGGACAGCTCCCGCTCCCGCAGCGTATCAATGCCGATCCGGTTTACATAATCCAATGCTGCTGCCCAACCGTAGATTCCGGGCAGGTTGGGTGTCCCGGATTCAAAACGATCCGGCAGATACGGCGGCAGTTCTTCGGAATCCGACATGCTGCCCGTTCCGCCGACAATTTGCGGCGTCAAAAGGGAGGCAAAGCCGGGGGAGACCAACAAGGCGCCGATTCCCTGCGGTCCAAGCAGCCCTTTGTGGGCGGGGATTGCCAATGCGCTCAATTCGAACGCAGTGAAATCGATCGGAATTGTTCCGGCGGTCTGCGCCGCATCCAGTACAAAAGCAATTCCGTGAAGTTTACATAATCTTCCGATCTCGCGTGCGTTCTGCACGGTGCCGCAGACGTTGGAGGCGTGGGAAAGCACGAGCAAACGGGTGTTTTCGCGGATCAGCGGCAGGATGGAGTTGGGCGATATCCTACCTTTCTCGTCACAGGGGATGCGGTCAAATGCCACGCCGAGCTGCACCAGCGGACGCATCACCGCGTTATGCTCCAGTGTGCTGACCAGCACATGATCGCCCTGATGCAAAAAGCCCTTGATCGCCAGATTCAGCGCAGCCGTTGCACCGGGGGTCAGGATCACATGCGTCGGGTCGGGATGATGAAACATCCCGCATAGCCGTTCGCGCAGGAGCAGCGTTTCCAGCGCTGCCTCCTGTGCCGGCGCGTAAACGCCGCGGTTGATGCTGGCACCAACACAGTCGAGATAGTATTTCATTCGGTCACTGACGCCCGGTGCCTTCGGGAAAGAGGTCGCGGCGTGGTCCAGATAGATCATTGCTTCATCTCCTTTCTTTCATTATACCATATCCGACAAAGCATGCAAGTGCTCACTTTTCAATTCGGCATGGGCGAATTTCTCCCTCTCAACTTGACATTTTTTGCAGTATTCGTTATATTCTTAATAGATTAACGAAATGGGGGGAAACCTAATGAAAAAGGACAGTTTCTTTAAACGCTACTGGCTTGTTATGCTCTGCGGCTTGCTGATCGGCGCGGCCGCCGTCGCTCTCACCGCGTTTGGAAATCCGACCAATATGGGCTTCTGCATTGCGTGCTTCCTGCGGGACATCGCGGGCAGCATGGGACTGCATCAGGCCTCGGTGGTTCAGTATTTCCGTCCTGAGATCCTTGGCATTGTGCTCGGCGCTTGCATTATGGCGCTGATCGGCAAAGAGTTTAAGCCGAAAGGCGGCAGCTCACCCGTCATCCGCTTTACGCTGGGCGCAGCGGTCATGGTTGGCGCACTGGTATTCCTTGGCTGCCCGCTGCGTATGGTCATCCGTATCGGCGGCGGCGATCTGAACGCCATCGTC